>JALYJG010000014.1 GCA_030775365.1 Pseudomonadota bacterium | reverse complement strand
CGCTTGGCATCTTGCTCCTCGCGCTGTTCGCCAACCTCGCCTTTCGCGCTCTTAAAACGGATCACCGCAAGGCTTTTATCTGGACCGGCGTTTGGCTCGGTCTCGCCGCCCTGGTGCGGGGGAACGTCCTCGCTCTGGCGGCCTTCCTCCTTATCCTGATCCTGCGCCGGCGCGGATCAGCCCCTCTCCGAAACGCAGCGACCTTTGTCGGCGCCATCGGACTTGTCATTCTACCGATCACGATCCACAACGCCGTCACAAGCGGCGACTTCGTGCTGACGAGCTACGCGGGTGGCTTCAATGCCTATATCGGCAACGGTCGCCTGGCCACCGGCCGATCCTATGTTTTTCCTCCCGAGATTACATCCAATCCTGCTCTCGAAGAATTTGATATCACGCATGCGGCCGTCAAAGACAGTCATCGCGCCTTAAGTCCGGCGGAGGTTTCCGCATATTGGTGGCATAAGACGTCCGCCTATGTCGTCGCACATCCGGCCCACGAGTTGGAAGTGCTGCTCAACAAACTCGAGGCTTTCTGGAGTAACGACGAGCCCTATGATAACTACGACATGGACTTCATTGAGCGGCATTTTGCCACCATTCTCTCTTGGCCTTTGTCCGGCTTTGGATTGCTAGCGGGCTTGTCCGTCTTGGCGCTTGTCGCCATGCCGCGGGAACAGCGCGGTGCCGGTACTTTTTTTGTCGGCATGCTGTTGCTTTATATGCTCACACTTTTGCCTTTTTATGTTACCGACCGTTATCGGCTTTCGGCGGTTGTCTTTCTTCTGCCGCTGGCCGGAGCGGCGCTACCTTCGGTTCTGGCGCGCTGGAAAGAGCGCCGCGCGGACCTGCTCATCATAGGCGCGGCAGCGATGACAGCGACGGTCGCGCTGACTTCCTGGCCCGCCGGCCGGTCCGCGGCGGATGAGGCGTTTGCGTGGAGCACATTGTGCACTCTTTACGAAGACGAGGGCATGCCTCTGGCCTCGATACTCGCTCTCAACCAGGCCCTGGCACTTTCGCCGCACACCGTGGGGGCCGACGCTTGGATAAAAGCTGCCGATGCAACAGACCATCTCGGGCGGCACGCCGAAGCGGAACAAACCTTACAAAAAATCGCGTCCACTTATCCGGGGGACGGCACCATCCCCTACAATTTGGGTCGCATGAAATTTGAGGATGGGGATCTAGCTGCCGCTCTGAGCTACTTCCAAAAAGCAATCGACTTAACGCCCACCTTTACGCTGAGCTACCGCGGGGTGGCCGCCGTATATAGCCGGTATGGCGAAAGAGCGCAGGCGCTCGAGGCAGTTCGGAAAGGGCTCGCGATCGTGCCGACGGACGAAAAACTTTTAGAAATATTGCCGCAACTGCAGTAAAGACTTCAACCCGACGCTGCATGCTCGAGCAAATCCGCACGCCCGTACCGGGACAAGGCGAGAGGATCGTGACCCAAAACACGTTCTGTCCATGCCCAGTACTGGTCGCCGCGGGAAAAATGCCACCATTCATCCTGGATACGATGAAAATTTTCGGCGCGCATAACGTCGTACAAGAGGCACCTGTTGGCGTGAATTAAGCGCCCCGCTGGATCCTGCGCAGACTGGTAATAATCCGGGTTGGAGCGGTCCGAGTTTTCGTCGATCGCACCGCCCATATCGACGATTTGCCCACCACCGTCCAAAAGTGTGCAGTCGACCGCCCCGCCGGTGCTGTGCAGCGGGGGGGAGCGCGGATCTTCGCTCGGAACGCCCCAGATACGGAAAACCTCGGGCGCGAGGCGTTCCCTATCGGCCGCGGTTAGCGTCGCATAATCGAGGCCAGCTAGCTTAGCGCGGGCCGCAAATTCCAGCTCAACCATATAGGCCTGAACCGCGTTCGGCCGGTAGGCTTCAAAGATGATGATTTTCCAGCCTGGACAGCGGGACTGAAGACGGGCCTGGGCCCGCTCGAGTGCTGCCAGCGCCCCCACCCGCAGCATCCAGGGAGAGGCCCCCCCATAAGGTGCCCCGGCGGCGGTGTACGGATGGGGATCAAAAAACTTGAATAAAGCGCCCGGGATCGGTACGAGCGGCTCCCCGCATTCCTCGATTGTTATTGTCCGGTAGGGTTTCATGCCCTAAATATGGCATCATGAATGTCAAGGAGCAACCAAACTCGGCCTCAAATAGCGTGGCCCGCCAGGCCCGTGAGGCGGCGGCCTTGCGCGAGAATTTGCGCAAAAGGAAGATGCAACAAATGGCGAAGGCTGAAAAGAAAGACTGACAATGCCTGTTATGCCCGACCACTGGATACGTAAAATGGCGACCGAGAACAGCATGGTCACGCCGTTCGAGGAAAAGTTACAGCGCCAGGGGGTCATCTCCTATGGCCTGTCGTCCTATGGCTATGACGCTCGACTGGCGGACGAGTTCAAGATTTTTACCAATGTCGATAATGCCATTGTGGATCCAAAGGATTTTTCGGACGCCAGCTTCGTGAACCGCAAGACCGACATCTGTGTCGTGCCGCCCAACTCGTTCGTCCTGGCGCGAACGATCGAGCATTTTAAGATCCCGCGCGATATCCTCGTTATTTGTCTTGGCAAATCGACCTATGCGCGTTGCGGGCTTATCGTCAATGTGACACCCCTCGAGCCCGAATGGGAGGGCCACGTCACTCTCGAGATCTCCAATACCACCCCCCTGCCCGCGCGCGTCTACGCCAATGAGGGCATCTGCCAGTTTCTGTTTCTGAAGGCCGACAGTCTTTGCGAAACCTCCTACGCGGATCGCGGCGGCAAATACATGCGCCAGTCCGGCGTCACGCTGCCACGCATGGAGCAGCGTGGATGAGAACGATTGGCATCCTTGGCGGCACCAGCTGGCCATCAACGATGGCGCCTTATAACATGATCAACGCCGAGGTCGCGCGGCGCCTCGGCGGTCATCATTCGGCGCGAATTATCCTTTACAGCATCGACTATGATCCCATCAAATCGCTCTACCACCATGGATGGGACCGGATCCCTGCCCTTTTGAAGCGGGAAATCGAATTCCTGGCACGTATGAAGCCCGACTGTTTGATGATCGCCAATAATACACTTCACAAGGCTTTCGATCTTATAGAGACGGAGATGGCGCTCCCGTTCCCGGTGTTCCACGCGGTCCGTCTGACCAGCCAGGCCTTAACCAAAGCCGCGCCCGGCAAGACGCTTTTTCTCGGCACATCATTCACGATGGACGACGATTTTTTCAAAGGCGCCCTGGCCCGGGATGGTGTCGACATCATTATCCCCGACGCCGCCGAACGGATCGCTATTCAAAAAGAACAGACCGCCTTGGCCCAGGGAGAAAGCCCTGTGGCGGCGCGGGTGTTTTTTTCGGAGCTCTTGCGCCGCTATGAGAACCAGGGCTGCGAGGCTGTCGTATTGGCCTGCACAGAGTTGCCGCTCGCTATCGACCCTTCCTTAACCCAGATGACGTTGATCGATCCGCTCGCCCTTCAGTGCGCGACCGCGATCGATTTCGCGCTAAAAGAAAGAGATGTTGAATGGGCAGCATGCGCATAAAAGGCGGCAAACCGCTGCATGGGAAAATACATATCAGCGGGGCGAAGAACGCGGCCCTGCCGTTAATGGCGGCCAGTCTTTTGACCGATGAGACGCTGACGCTTAGCAATGTCCCGCATTTGACCGATATCGTCACGATGGCCAATCTTTTGGGGCAGCATGGTGTCAGCCTGAGCCTCAACGGCGACCACCAAAAGCAGGGCCACACCGGCCGCGTCATGGAGCTGAAGGCGGACAAGATAACCAGCATTACGGCACCCTACGAACTGGTCCGCAAAATGCGCGCGAGCATACTCGTTTTGGGGCCATTGGTGGCGCGTTGCGGCGAAGCGAAAGTCTCTTTGCCCGGCGGCTGCGCGATCGGCACCCGGCCCGTCGATTTCCACGTCAACGCACTCGAGCGGCTCGGCGCCACGGTGACCCTCGACAATGGCTATATCCTGGCGCGTGCCCCGAAAGGTCTTGTGGGCGCCGATATCGTGTTCCCCATGGTGACGGTCACGGGGACCGAAAACGTCATGATGGCGGCCACACTCGCCAAGGGCGAGACTACGATTATCAATGCGGCGCGGGAGCCGGAAATCACCGATCTGGCGGAATGCCTCGTCGCCATGGGGGCGCAGATCGAAGGCATCGGCTCGGACCGCCTGCGCATTATCGGTAAGGACCGCCTCCATGCCGCCCATCATGACGTCATACCGGATCGCATCGAGACGGGGACATTCGCCATGGCGGCCGCGATTACCGACGGTGATCTGGAACTCGTCGGCACGAAAATGGAGCATATACGCAGCATCGCTGAAATTCTAGGTCTGGCAGGAGTCGGCATGGAAGAAACCTCGGGCGGCATTCGTGTGCGTCGTAAGAATGGACTGCACGGGGTCGACGTGATGACGGAGGCTTTCCCGGGCTTCCCGACGGATCTTCAAGCGCAAATGATGGCGCTTATGTGCGTGGCGCAAGGCGCCTCGATGATCACCGAGACCATTTTTGAAAACCGCTTCATGCACGTGCCAGAACTACGCCGAATGGGAGCCAACATCACCGTGCATAATGCTTCGGCCATGATACGAGGCGTCAAACAGCTGACAGGCGCACCGGTTATGGCAACGGACCTCCGCGCATCGGTTTCGCTGGCTCTTGCAGGTTTGGCGGCCGAGGGCGAAACTATCCTCAACCGAGTTTATCATTTGGACCGCGGCTACGAGCGTCTTGAAGAGAAGCTCGCTGCCTGCGGCGCTGACATCGAACGGATGCCCAAAGCCGCATGACCGACAAACTTCTTAAGCTCAAAGCCAAGGCAACTGAGGATGTCCAAGTCATATCGGCCGTCCTCCAGGACGCGATCGCCCCTGTCTGCGATATGCTTTATCGCCCAGAGGACAGAAACTTTATCATGGTGGTCCATCGCCTGCGCCACGAATCCGCAGGCGAAATCTGCCCTGAGCGCATATGCTGCGCCGTCAACCTGCGCGGCGTTGAGGCGGTGCAAACTTACGGCATCGACCTGACCAAACGGTCGGATATGCTGGACCTTTTGGCGATCATGCCGGATGCGGACGGACTTCAATTCATCTTCGCCGGCGGAGCTAAGCTTCGCCTGCAGTTGGATAAGGAAACGGGCTCTCGGCAAGCTTGGTCGATGATTGTCGAAGATTTTGGCGGGGCCTGGCCGGCCTCGTGCACCCCATGCCACGAAGAGAAAGCCGGCTAAAAGCTTGCGGCTAAACGCCGCTCATCGCGCGTTCTTTTCACAAGATCGGCCAGTTCACCGTCGCACACGCTCAAGAGGCGTCGGTATTCTTCAGGTCCGTCGACATCAATTTGTCCCGCTTCGTTCTCCCGCAGCATCTGCCAGGCAATTTCCTGAAGCAAGGCCTGCAGTCCGTGGCGGGCGGCCCCAGCCGCAGCGTCGGCGCTCTCATCTTCCACACCGCCATTGGTGGCAAGATAACTCCGGATTTTGGTCTCGGCCAGTGCCGAGAACTTCTGCGTAACTTCCCTGTTGACCATAAGATGCTTGTTCTCATGTGCCAGAATCTGCTGGAAGCCACAACTGTCGCCGGACAGTTCGCGCGGCATGTGGACGGTCACATTCTTGTAACCGATGACCACGCCGATGCGTTGGGGGGCCGCACAAAAAGTGCCCCGCGCCCGGGGCGTGACGGCGATAGGCGCCTCCATGGACAGGACAGACACATAATCCGTCAGGCCGAGAGCCCAACCGGCACGAACCTGGTGAACGACGCCGTTCGCCATGGCTTGAATTGACAGGACATCGGCCGAGAAATCATAGGCCGTATCGCCGAGCATGGGTGTCACGGTCACCTGGACATTCGCGGCCTCGCAGTTAAGGGTGTGACGATGCCCTGCCTGCCAAATAAGAAACAGGGACAGGAGGATGCCCATGAGGCAGCTGGTCAGTATTCGCCGCACAAATAGTTGCTTTCTCTTAAATACGCCCAGATTAAAAGACGACCGTGCCTGGACTGTCAATAAACCTACGGTAAATCTTCGTTAGAAAGGGCCTTTGACCAAAATATTGCCACACTTGCGGGCTTGATGTCCTCGACGAGAGCCTTTAGGCTCATCAATCAAGATTCTCCAACCAGAAGGGCTGTCCATGTCGAAAAAGATTCTTCTTGCAGCGTCGGTAATGGCGCTTGCCGCATTTTCCATGCCGTCTTTTGCCGCCGACGCGGCGAAGACCGAGGCTGCGAGCCCCGGCGGTGACCCTGTTATCGCGCGCGTTAACGGTCAGGAGCTCCATCGCAGCGACCTCGTGCATCAACTGGCGCGCATGGGACCTCAGGCGCAGCAAATTCCTATTCAAGCATTGTACCCACAACTGCTGCAAAAAATGGTCGCGACCAAGCTTGTGTCCGCACAGGGTTATGCCCAAGGATTGCAGAATGACAAGGACGTCAAGGCTCAGGTGAAGGAAGCGGAATCGCAAATCGTCGCCGAAGCCTGGGTTCGCAAGACGATCCAACCCAAGATTACGGAAGCCAAGATCAAGGAGAAGTATGACGAGCTTTCGGCCAAGTTCAAACCGCAGGACGAAGTACGTGCACGCCATATCCTGGTCCCGACTCAGGCTGAAGCCGAGGCCGTGATCAAGCAGATTAAGGACGGCGCGGACTTCGCCAAGGTTGCCGAAGAAAAATCGAAGGATCCCGGCTCGGCCAAGGTCGGCGGCGACCTCGGTTATTTCCTGCATGACGGCATGGTGAAGCCGTTTGCCGACGCTGCTTTTGCGATGAAGCCCGGCGAAGTTAGCGACAAGCCGGTGCAGACCGAGTACGGCTGGCATGTGATCAAAGTCGAAGACAAGCGCAAGTCCAGCCCACCGCCGCTGAGCGAGGTCCGGGATCAGATTGCCAACAAGCTCGGCCAGGACATGACGAACGAGCTGGTGCAGAACCTCGAAAAGAGCGCCAAGGTCGAGAAGTATAATATCGATGGCACGCCGATGAAAACAGCCGACACAAAAGGGGATACGCCCAAGCCGTAAGGCCAAGCTATCATGAAGGCCCGGAATGCTAATTCCGGGCCTTTTTTGTTGGCAACACAACATGCAATAAAGCTTCAATGGAGGGCATGTAACGAAAATGAATATCCACGCCTCGATTGCAAAAGCCGTGACTTTAGCCGCTTTGACGGTACCGCAGCTCCAGGGGCAGGAGTTCCCGCCGAACTAGATCAAAACGGACAGCGGCACGGTGTATATGGCGCCCATTCGCGCAGCTGGACCTCGGTCGCCCGAACAGCCCTTCAGCCGGCGCCAACACAGAGCGGCCTTGCGATCCCACCAATTCTGAACAGCAAAACGTCAGATCGAGAGCCGAAAGACATCCCCGCTGCTTCGGCGGCAGATAGCTGGAAACGAATGGGAGGCGAGTTCGGGAACAGGCACGGCCTACCGGCCGGACCTGCGAGAAGCACAATTTATCTGAACAAAGAGCACGGCTGGCAACTTAAGATCCGGATCGGTCGCGGGGCGACAGGATCCAGGATACGCGGCCAAAGCGGAATACCAATGAGCAGCCCCACGCGCCCTCAAACCCCCTCCTCGATCTACGCTCCAGGCTTTGACCTAGCCAAATAACCCGCTTCTGCCAGGGACATCAACCGGCGGGTCTGACGAAACCTTCCATAACTTTTTTGACCCCCGCCTTGTCGAAGGCGATTTCGAGCTTGTCGTGGTCGACCCGGCGGACGGTGCCGTGGCCAAATTTTTCATGGACGACCCGATCGCCGATATTCACCTTGCCTTCCCGCTTCGCCGACGGAATTTCAATCGAGCGGCCTTCAATCTGCTTGACTGGCCCGAGACGTGGCGGGAAGGCGCGATGGCGCTGGCCCGCGCGAAGCTGCTCCCATAAGGGTGGCACCCGCTCATGCCTCTCTTCGTCGGCGCCCGGCGCCTCAGAGCGACGAAACTGCCGGCCCGCCCCCGCCCCCACGTGGATCGCCGAATGACGTTCGACATGTTCAGCCGGTAACTCGCCGATGAAACGGGAGGGTAGAGCATTAATCCAGCTGCCGTGCAGATGCCGGTTTGCGACGTGGGATATAAACGCCCGCACTTTTGCCCGCGTGATGCCAACATAGGCCAGCCTGCGCTCCTCCTCGAGTCCTCGCGTACCGTTTTCACTGAGAGCTAGGCGGCTCGGAAAGATTTCCTCCTCCCAACCGGGAAGGAAAACAATATCAAATTCGAGGCCCTTCGCGCCGTGCAGCGTCATCAACGTGACCTGCTCCCCATCGGTTTTTTCCGTGGTTTCTAACACAAGACTCACATGTTCAAGGAAGGCCGCAAGCGTATCGAATTCGGTCAGCGCGTTGATCAATTCCTTGAGGTTTTCGAGCTTGCCGGGCGCTTCAGGCGCCTTGCTGGCCTGCCACATATCCGTATATCCCGACTCGTCGAGGACGATCTGCGCGACTTCCGCATGCGGGAGCGTTTTGAGCAATTCCCGCCAACGATCAAAAAAGTTCCCGAGCCCCTGCAACGTCGCGCGCAGCTTGGGCTTCAACTCATCTGTAGCCGCCAGCGCCGCCGCAGCCGCGGTCAGAGGGATGCGCTGCTGGCGTGCATAGCTGTGCAGCTCCTGGATGGCCGCGGGTCCCACCCCTCTTTTGGGAGTGTTGATAATGCGCTCAAAGGCAAGGTCGTCCTCAGGTGACATGAGCAGGCGCAGATACGCCATGGCATCCCGCACCTCCTGACGCTCGTAAAAGCGGGCGCCCACCAGCACACGGTAGGGGATACCCAAAACAATGAAACGTTCCTCAAAATGACGTGTTTGAAAACCCGCCCTCACCATTACGGCCATTTCATTCAACGGCACTTTGATGCGTTGGAGCATCTCGATTTCGTCAGCCACCCACCGAGCTTCCTCTTCCCCATCCCAAAGCGTCTGCACCCGGATTTTGTCACCCGGCTCTGCCGACGTCCAAAGTGTCTTGCCAAGTCGCATCTGGTTACGCGCGATCAGATGAGAGGCCGCGCCAAGGATATGTCCGGTCGACCGATAATTTTGCTCAAGGCGGATCACTTCAGCACCCGGGAAGTCTTCTTCAAAGCGCAGGATATTGCCGATTTCGGCACCCCGCCACCCGTAAATGGATTGATCCTCGTCGCCCACGCAACAGATATTCCTGTGTCCCTGCGCCAAGAGCCTTAGCCACAAATATTGCGCCACATTGGTGTCTTGATACTCGTCGACGAGGATGTACCGGAAACGCTGATGGACCTCGGCTAAAATGTCCGGATGTTGGCGCAATATGGTCAGATGATGCAGCAGAAGATCGCCGAAATCGCAAACGTTCAAGGCGAGCAGTCGCTCCTGATACAAGGCGTACAGCCGCGGCATTTTGCCCGCAGCCATGTCACTGGTTTCCGCCTTGACCTCGTCGGGTAGCAATCCCCGATCTTTCCAGCGGTTGATGACAGCGAGGACGACACGCGGCGGCGATTTCTTATCGTCGATATTTTCGGCTTCGAGTAGTTGCTTGATCAGACGCAACTGATCATCCTGGTCAAGGATCGTAAAATTGGGTTTGAGGCCCACGAGCTCGGCATGTGGCCGGAGGAGTCGCGTGGCAAGCGAATGAAAGGTGCCGAGAAACCAGCCTTCGACCGAGCGGCCCATAAGAGCGCCGACGCGGGCCCGGATCTCGCCGGCTGCCTTATTCGTAAATGTCACCGCCAGGATCTGGCCGGGTACGGCCTTTCCTTCGGCCAGGAGATGAGCGAGGCGCGCTGTCAGCACGCGGGTCTTGCCGGTTCCAGCACCGGCAAGAACAAGCACCGGCCCGTCGAGGGCCCGGACCGCGGCCCGCTGCGCGATGTTGAGACCCTGCCAATAGGCGGGCTCCTCGGTCGCTGGCAATGCGTTTAAGTTCACGCCGCTTTCGCCTTAGTCTCGAGGGCTTGCTCGATCGCGGCAATGGCTTTTGGCATCGCCGCAGTATCCGATCCGCCGGCTTGCGCCATATCGGGACGGCCACCACCACCCTTGCCACCGACGGCTTCAGCCCCTGTCTTGACGAGATCAACGGCACTGACCCGTCCGATCAAATCCTCGGTGACGGCCACAACGATCGAAACTTTGTCGTCAAAACTGGCAGCCAGCGCTACGACGCCGGAGCCGATTTGCGCCTTGAAGGCGTCAGCCATGGATTTGAGGTCCCGGGCCGGCACGTTGGGCAAAACACGACTGACGAAATTGATACCGCTCACCTGTTTCGGCGCTTCGGCGTTCGCGGACGAGGCGCTGCCGCCCAGGGCTGCCTGTCGGCGCAGATCCGCGACCTCCCGCTCGAGTTTCTTGCGGTCCTCCAGCAATTGCGCAACGCGCGCCGGCACATCCCCGGCCGGGGCTTTCAAAGCATCGGCAGCGGCCTGCAGGGTTTTTTCTTGCGTCGCGAACCACTCGAGCGCGCCGGGTCCTGTCAGCGCCTCGATCCGCCGTACTCCCGAGGAGACAGCACTTTCGGATATGATCTTGAAAACGCCGATATCGCCGGTGCGCGACACATGCGTGCCACCGCACAACTCGACCGAGAAAAAACCCTTACCCGTCTCGGAGGATTCCTCAACGCCGCCCATGGACAAGACGCGCACTTCCTCGCCGTATTTTTCCCCGAAAAGGGCCATCGCCCCCTGCGCCATGGCTTCCTGCGGTGACATCAGCCGGGTCACGACCTCTTCGTTGCGGCGGATCCGGTTGTTGACCTCGGCCTCGACCTCCGCGAGTGCAGGGGCCCCGATGGGGGTGGGCTGACTGAAATCAAAACGCAACCGGTCGGAGGCCACGAGCGATCCCTTTTGCGTCACATGTGTTCCAAGCTTTCGCCGCAGCGTTTCGTGCAGAAGATGGGTCGCCGAATGGTTCCCGCGGACGCGCGAGCGGCGCTCCCCGTTTACCTGCAATGTGACGATGTCGCCCGTTTTAACCGAACCCTGTTCCACCCGGGCGCGATGCACCCAGACTGTATCGGCTTCCTTTTGGGTGTCCTCAATTTTTATGACCGCCCCGCCGGCCGTGATCATCACGCCCGTGTCGCCCACCTGGCCGCCGGATTCGGCGTAGAAAGGCGTTTGATTGACAATAATTTGAAGGCTATCCCCCCTCTTCGCCTCATTTACCCGCGCCCCGTCCTTGACGAGGGCCGTAACCTTCGCTTCGGCCTTCTCGGTGCTGTAGCCGAGAAAATCCGTTGCCCCGAATTCGTCGCGCAACTCGAACCAGAGTTTGGCCGTGCCCGTCTCGCCGGAACCGGTCCACGAGGCGCGCGCCGCCGCCTTTTGCTTGGCCATGGCCGTCTCGAACCCAGCCGTATCGACCCTTTGACCCTTGCCTCTCAGAACGTCCTGGGTCAGGTCAAGTGGAAAGCCGAAAGTGTCGTAAAGTTTGAAGGCAACATCACCCGGTAACGGCGCATCCTTGTTCAGCTTTCGCGTTTCTTCATCCAGAAGCTTCAATCCCCGATCGAGCATTTGCTTGAAGCGCGATTCTTCCAGTTTGAGCGTTTCCGTAATCAAGGGCTGGGCGCGCACGAGTTCCGGATATGCCGCGCCCATCTGCTTAACAAGCTCAGGAACTAAGCGGTAGATAAGGGGTTCTCTGGCGCCGAGCATATGGGCATGGCGCATCGCCCGGCGCATGATACGGCGCAGAACATAGCCCCGCCCTTCATTTCCGGGCAAGACCCCGTCCGCAATAAGGAAGGCTGTGGCCCTCAGGTGATCAGCAATGACGCGGAACGATGGCTTTTGATCGCCTTCCGGGTTGATTTTGACGAGATCGGCCGTGGCACCGATGATCGCCTGGAATAGGTCAATTTCGTAGTTCGAGTGCACCCCTTGCATGATCGCGGCCATTCGCTCAAGGCCGAGACCGGTATCGACCGAAGGCTTCGGCAGGTTAATCCGCCCGCCGCCCGGCTGTTCTTCGAATTGCATGAAGACGAGATTCCAGAACTCAAGGAAACGGTCGCCGTCTTCATTGGCGCTCCCCGGGGGCCCACCTTGCAGTTTATCGCCCTGATCGATGAAGATTTCGGAGCATGGGCCGCACGGGCCCGTGTCGCCCATCCGCCAGAAATTTGCGTCCGTCGGGATGCGGATGATCTTGTCGTCGGAAAAGCCAGCAATCTTCTTCCACAGCTGCGCCGCCTGCTCATCTTCATGAAACACGGTGACAAGAAGCCGATCCTTATTCAGGCCAAAATGCTTGGTGACGAGCTCCCATGCGAACTCAATGGCCTCCGCCTTGAAATAGTCGCCGAACGAAAAATTGCCTAGCATCTCAAAAAATGTGTGATGGCGCGCCGTATAGCCAACGTTTTCAAGATCGTTATGCTTACCACCTGCCCGGACAGATTTCTGCGCCGAGGTGGCGCGGGTATAAGGCCTGGTTTCGGCACCGGTGAACACATTCTTGAACTGTACCATGCCTGAATTGACGAACATCAACGTCGGGTCGTTGCGTGGCACCAAGGGCGAGGACTCCACGACGGCGTGCCCCTGGCTTTGAAAATAGTTCAGGAAGGTGGAGCGAATATCGGCAAGCGTTTTGGTCATATCTCACATCCTTGGGTTATGCCGCATTTTCGCGAAAAAACACGCAAATGTCCATCAACCCAATCGCCGCAGGGTCTCATCCTTTCCGAGCAGCGCAGCGACCGTGAAGATGGGTGGCGAAACGGTGGAACCGGTTATGGCTGCGCGGAAGGGTTGTGCTACGGCACCGAGTTTGAGGCCTTTCTCCTCGGCATAACTACGGAACAGGCCCTCGACCGCGGGGGCTGTGAATTCGTTCAATTCCTTCATCCGGCAGCACAATTCCTGGAGATGCAGCCGGGCGTCCGCCGTGAGCAGCTTTCCGGCGCGCTCATCCAGCACCACCGGCGCGGTATGAAAGTAGAAAGTCGCCATTTCGGCGATTTCGACGATCGTCTGAGCGCGCGGCTTCAAATCAGGCATGGCACGGACCAGCAAATCCATTTGTGCACTGGTCAGTGGCGCGGCAAGTGTTCGTGCGATAAAAGGCTGCGCGAGCTCCGCCAAACGCTGATCCGTGGATTCCTTGATGTAGTGGGCGTTAACGCTGCCGAGTTTGGCAAAATCAAAACGTGCGGGCGATTTGCCAATGCCGCCGAAGTCAAACCAGGAAATGGCCTGGTCGGTGGATATGATCTCATCGTCGCCATGCGACCAGCAAAGCCGCAGGAGATAATTCCGGATCGCCTCGGGCAGGTAACCGCGCTCCCGGTAATCAGCGACGGCTGGTGATCCGTGCCGTTTGGACAATTTTGCGCCGTCCGGGCCCAAAATCATTGGCAGATGCGCAAAGATAGGTGTCTCCCAGCCCATGGCTTTGTAGATTTGGACCTGGCGAAACGTGTTTGTCATGTGGTCGTCGCCGCGAATGACGTGTGTGATGCCCATATCATGATCGTCGACCACGACAGCATGCATATATGTTGGCGTGCCGTCGGCCCGCAGAAGTACCATGTCGTCGAGCTGGCTGTTCTGGACCGTGATACGGCCCATAACCTGATCGTCCACAATTGTCTCCCCGGCCTGCGGCGCCTTGAGACGGATGACGGGCCGGCCGTCTTTTGGGGCGTCGCCCGCCGGACGATCGCGCCAGCGGCCGTCATAGCGCTGAGGCAGACCCTTGGCCTTTTGTTCGGCACGCATAGCCTCGAGCTCCTCGGGCGATGCATAACAGTGATAAGCCGTGCCATTCTCTACCATTTGGCGAGCAACTTCGGCATGTCGCCCGAATCGCCCGAACTGGGAAACGGCTTCGCCGTCCCACCCCAGGCCGAGCCAAGCAAGCCCCTCCAGGATCGTTTGAACGGATTCCGGCGTGGAGCGCGCGCGGTCCGTATCCTCAATGCGCAAAAGCATTTTGCCGCCGTAATGTTTGGCATAAAGCCAATTGAATAACGCCGTCCTAGCGCCTCCGATATGTAAAAATCCAGTTGGGGACGGAGCAAAACGAACGATCGGAGCCGACATGTAAGGACCTGATGAAAGGGAAAATCGACCTTCAATGTAAAGGCTTCTATTGCGTCCGTGAACCCCTCTCTCGGACTTTAGGGCGAGCTCGGTTCCGGGCTTCCCGTATCATCGACCGCTATAGCGATCCGTTCCGCTGATAATAAGCTTTGACGAATATCCCGGAAATCACCAATGCTGGCCGGCGCCGGCCCCGGCGGTCCCGGAGAGCGGCGCGCGGGCTGTTCGCTTTAAGCCTCGCAAACCCGTATTGGAGATCAATGGCAAAGCGCTTTTTTATCACCTCCACCGGAACCGGCATCGGCAAAACCTTTATTACCGCAGCTTTGGTCTGCGAAGCCGGCCGGCAGCGCAGGACAGTCATGGCGTACAAACCCGTCATCAGCGGTTTTGACGCTTTGCACGCCGCCGGGAGCGACACAGCTATCCTGCTGCGAAGCCTTGGCCTGCCACGCACAGATCTGGCCATCGAACGCGTCTCGCCCTGGCGATACGAAGCCCCCTTGGCGCCATCGATGGCCGCCCGGCAGGAAAACCGACCTTTGGTTTTCGATGCACTGGCCGCCTGGAGCCGCAATGCGCTCTTGGGGCCAGAAGAAATCGTCATGATTGAGGGCGTCGGAGGCGTGCTGGTGCCGTTGAATGATACCCATACGGTGCTGGATTGGATGCGGGCGCTTAGCGTTCCTGTACTGCTCGTGACCGGCACGGCGCTCGGCGCGATTAGCCACACATTGGCAGCTCTTATGGTTCTCGAACAGCGCAAGCTCACGGTCGACAGGCTGATCGTGAACGAATCCGAAGGCGCCACCGTAACCCTGGATCAAACGGTGGACGAGTTGCGGCGCTGGGTTAAGCCCCCGGTCACGGCAGTGCCGCGCCGGTCCGACGCCGAGGGATGGACGAACGTAACAGAGCTAAAGGACGTTTTATCCTGAATCCCGGTCGCCGCTATTCTAATCCGATATCTGTGACTTCTGGCTTTTGCCGAAGTTGGGCGGCACAAAGGTGAAAATGCTTTTCTTGAAAGATACGTCCATTTGCTCATTTTCGAGATTGACGCCTGTCGTCCGGCCTTGAGCATCCACCACACGCCATTGACGCAATAACAAGGGATGATCCTCAAAAATAAGCGTCAGGGTGCCGGAGGCCGGATCAGCAGCCTGCCCCAAGGTCAGCTCGAGTTTGGCCGGGAAACGCTTGAATTTGGTAATCGTGACATCGCCGCTTAATTTGATCGGATCGCGCAGAATAAATTCGGCCAGGCTCGTGCCCTGATCGATATTCGTTTGTTCCTGCAAATCATCGTTCCAAATGTGGACGGAACTGCCGTCAGCGACGATGAAATCCTTGTTCGGGGAACTGTAAGTGACACGCATCTTGCCGGGGCGCTGGATAGCAATACTTCCCCGCATGACCCCGCCGTTATCATCGATCTGCATAAAGTCAGCCGACATACTCTTCAAGCCGTTAAGATAGGCTTCAATGCGAGAAATATCGGCGTGGTCTTGTGCGGAAAGCACGAGCTCGGGCGGCTCCTCTGTGACGAGAGCCTTCTCCGCCGCCCACAGAGGAGCGGAGACCAGGGAAATCATAAGGATGAGAACCAAGATGCGCATAACGCACCTTGGCTCGAAATTATGTCAAAGAAAAGGAGATAATGAGGTCTTCAGCGAGGTTCCGGAAAGGCTTTGGAAACCGCACCGCGCACTTGGCCTCCATTAGGCTGATCGGGCGCCTCACGGGGCAGCGGTTCCTGCGACGCAAATGCCCCTTGAATTCGGATCAGTTTGGCAACATCGGCCTTCGCTATTTCGACGTAATTTCCCCCATTCGTCGCGCTCACGATTGAAGTCGCGGAGAAAATGCCTTGGCTGTTGAGGGCTTCGCGTAAATCAAAATCCAGGAAGATATCCCGAGTGCCTGTGATGACATCGTTGACCAGCGTACGCGCTACGGCACTGGCTGGGCCTTTAGCCCCCCCGTCAAATATATCCCATTTTCGGTTGGCAATGAGCTGTCGACGGCGGAGATTCTGTTCGGCTGCGGGAGTTTCCGAAGGAAAATCGGTATAACGGTGTTGCTGTATTCGAGATCGGATAACATCGAGGTCCTTGATCTTCAGCTCTGGGGCCTGCGGATCTACTGTTGAGGCCATAACCTCGTTGATAATCGAGCGGGCGGTAAACCTTTCGAGAGGGGACTGCGGTCTTGTTGCCTGGAGAATCAGCGACAGCACGTCCACACGGTCTTGGGCCTGCTGTTTGCCTGGGAAAGTGGTTTGTACCTGATCCAAAGTGGCAAGCGCTTCCGGCACACCGCCGGTATCTGCAGCGTTGTAGGCTACATTTAAGACTTTGAATTGCTGCATTATGTCGGCCGCCATTATGTCCTCCTAAAAAATTAATGTGTCAATTTTTGCAGGTAAGTAACGCCCTTCGGAAAGGAGGCAACTACCTTAACATGGTAAGTACTTACTAATTATTTCCCTTAGCTACAGTTTTAGGGCAGCAAGGTCAATAGTTTCATGACATTTTTCTTAATTTTCATAAACTTAGCGCTCATCGGGCTCCCGCCCATAGATTTCGCGCTTGCCTGTCGCCGAGGCCGGGCTAATGAGGCCTTCTTTTTCCATCCGTTCGATGAGCGTAGCGGCCTTGTTATAGCCCAGCTGCAAATGCCGTTGGATGAAGCTGGTTGACGCTTTGCGCTCACGCAAAACGATATCTACCGCCTTATCGTAGAGCTCATCACCTG
>JALYJG010000013.1 GCA_030775365.1 Pseudomonadota bacterium | reverse complement strand
GTGTTGTGATCGAGGAATTCGCGCAAATTAGGGGTGGTGTAACGCGGGTCATCCCGGAACGAATTCGGGCACAGCAAAACGGGCGACTTCGTGTCGGCCGGATCCACGGCGTAGTGGCTGAAGCCCGGAGGCGTACGACGCTTGGTGACCTCATCGCGCGTCGCCCAGAAACCACGGGCGCCACGTTTATCATAAGCGTGCACTTGTTCCCCGCATTCGGGACAGTACGGCTTCACAACCCATTTTTTCGGGTCGTCCGAGCCGGCGAGGTCCATAAATTTCCGAAGCGTGACGAGGTCGCCGCCTTTGCCGAATTCTGCGCGCTGCATTGACGATAAATCCTGAAATTATTGGACGGTAATCTAGCCGCAAAAGGGCGGGGATTCACCAAAAAAGAGCGCAATGATATCAATGAGGTGCAGAGAAATTGCCCTCAATCCCGCTGGATCGCTGGCCTCTGGCGCAGATGAGGTCAGAAAAGGCCCGCGAAAAAGCTTTGGCCCATGAGATGGGTCTTAGCGTACCGGTGCAGAGGATCGAAAAAAAGAAGACCCGTCATGAGCAGGGCGATGAGGGCCTGCTTTTTGCGGCCGAGATAAAGCTGCTGGCCGGCCAGAAACAGGAACAGCGTGCCCGTAACGATATAAGCGCCATTGCGCAGACCGATCGCCCGATTATCCGAGGGATCGCTATTGCCGATTAACAAAGCGACAACCATCAGGAGAATGGGAATGGCGGTAATAAAAAGGATGATAAGCTTGATGCGGCGGTTCTCCACCTCAGGCTTGTCCCGCCACCTCGATCATTGACGCTGCCACGGCTTCGGCGGCGCGCTTTCCGCCCCAGATGACAAACTGGAACGCTGGATAAAACCGTTCGCATTCGGTCAACGCAATTTCGACCAAATCCTCGAGGACTTCGACGCCGGGCATTCGATCGTTGCGAGCGAGAATGGTGTAGCGGAACAGAGGTGTATTTTGCTGCAGCTCCAGATCAAAGTGACCGAGCCAAAGTTTGTTGTTGAGCATTGCAAGCAGATCGTTGACGTCGCTTCGCTTTCCATCCGGCACTTTCATGTCGAACTGACATGTGAATTGGAGTGCCCCGATTTCCCGCTGCCAGACGAAGAACATGCGATAGTGGCACCAGCGGCCCGCAAGCTCAACGATCAGTTCGTCATCGTTTGACCGCTCGAACATCCACTCATTTGCGGTAACGATATCTTCAAGAATGTCGAGGGGGTTTGATGGCGCGACGCGGTCGTAAGCAGAAAGAAGGGACATTGAATTCTCCGCAGCAATGAAGTCCATTCCGTATCAAAGATCCGGCCTGCGCCGCAAGAGTCTCGAGGTTATTCTGCGCAGTCTGCGGAGCCCCGTGTTTTTTGAGTCACAGGGATTAACGCTGCAGGAGTTGATCTTTCATTCCGCTAACGGATTCAAAAGACTCGAACTTTGAGTCTTTTCATAGCCTTGAATCATTCAGGAGCGCCCGCGGGCTCGGTTACCTTGTTTAACAGAAGGTAAACGCCGTTTTTTCGCCTTTTTATTTTTGCCTCGGCTTGACAGATTCAAATTCGCTTCAATGACCTCCAAGCGCTCCAGAATTTCATCCTGCTTGGCCCGTGCCTTTGAAAGCATCGCGAAGGCGGCGTCAAATTCCTGGCGGCTGACGAGGTCCAAGCGCTCCGCGATCGAGCCAAGGCGCTGCTTCGCCTGCGCCCGTAATTCATGGCGCGCACCGAGAAGGTTGCCCAAAACGTTACCGCCCAGGGCCAGCAGGTCGTCGATCATTTTTTGATTCCCGCGCATTGATTTCTCCTTGATAGGGACCGCTCTTTGCCATCCTTTTCAACTAATGACATATTTGCCCCGCCCGCGAAAGCGGGAACGACAAAGCAAAGGATAAAGATATGGCCGCCTTCGTGTTCCCACCGCTCGACCCTGTGGCCCTCGCTCTAGGTCCGATTGTCATCCGTTGGTACGCGCTCGCCTATCTGGCCGGCTTTATACTCGGCTGGCGCATGTGTCTTTTTCTCGCTCGCCAAAATGCGACAGGGCCGAGGCCGGAGTTTTTCGACGAGTTTCTCACCTGGGCCGTGCTCGGTGTCGTGCTCGGTGGCCGTATCGGCTACGTTGTCTTCTATCAGCCGGACTTTTACGCTGCACATCCTGAAGACATACTCAAGGTCTGGCATGGCGGCATGTCTTTTCATGGAGGACTGATCGGGGTCATTACCGCGACCGCTATTTACACGCGGGTTTATAAGCTCAAACTTTTCGCCTTTTTGGACCTGTTGGCGTGCGTCACCCCGATCGGCCTTGGGCTCGGCCGCCTGGCTAATTTCGTCAACGGAGAATTGTATGGCCGCGTAACGACCGTACCCTGGGGCGTGGTGTTTCCGCGTGGCGGTGTCATGCCGCGCCATCCCAGCCAGTTGTACGAAGCTTTTCTTGAAGGGGCCGTATTGTTCGCGATCTTGTTTGCTTTGTCCCAGAAAAAGAAGATCCGTGCGCATCCCGGATGTCTTTCCGGCTGCTTCCTCGTGGGATACGGACTCTTCCGCTTCTTTGTGGAGTTTTTCCGCGAACCGGACGCCCAGTTGGGTTTCCTGTTTGCGGGAGCAACGATGGGTCAGCTTCTTTGCATCCCGATGATCGCGGTGGGTATCGGAATTATAGCATGGTCGCAAGGGCAGACGCACCCATCGGCCGTGTTGCCGGCCGAAATCACCAGGCCCGGCTCCGCCAACAGTAAGAGAACAAGCGGCCGGCGAAAAAAGACATGAGCGAGCTTCTCAGATACATGCAAACGCTCATCGAGAAGCGCGGTCCGCTCTCGATCGCGGACTATATGGAACTCACGTTGCAGCATCCGGAGTTTGGCTATTACCGCCACGGCGATCCGCTGGGTAAAGAGGGCGATTTTGTTACCGCGCCCGAGATCAGCCAGATGTTCGGCGAGATGGTGGGGCTTTGGTGTGCGGAAATCTGGAAGCAGATGGGGCGGCCGGCGGAGTTCGTGCTGCTGGAACTCGGGCCAGGGCGGGGCACGCTGTTGGCGGATGCTCTCCGTGCGACGGCGAAGATCTCAGGTTTCCAGCAGGCGCTACGACTGCACCTTCTGGAATCCAACGCAACCCTGCGGCAGACGCAGCAGCAAAAACTGGCTGCCTATAGTCCCGTTTACATTTCGGACGCCTCGCAGCTGGCGGCGATGCCGGTGCTCGCCATCGCCAACGAGTTCTTCGACGCTTTGCCCGTTCGGCAATTTGAAAAAACTTTTCACGGCTGGGCGGAGCGCCTCGTTGAGATGGAAAGCGGGAAACTTTCTTTCGCAACCCGGCCCGTCGACGCCGTGCACGCGCTCCTCATTCCCAAGGATTTGCAGGACGCCAATCCCGGCACCGTATACGAGGTATCGCTGCCGTCGCTGGCGACAATGCGTGATCTCGGGGGCCACGTCGCTCGCCATGGCGGGGCCGCTCTGATCATTGACTACGGCTATATACAAATTTCCGGACGGCCCACACTCCAGGCGGTTCACAACCACGCCTATGTGGGTGTCCTTGATCGCCCGGGTGAAACGGATATCACGGCGCATGTGGATTTCGGCGCTCTGAAGGCGGCGGCCACCCATGGCGGGGCGCACGTCTCTGGTCCTCTTGGCCAGGGCGATTTTCTGCGGGCCCTTGGCGTCGAATTACGAGCCGCGCAGCTTAAAAAAACGGCATCACCCGCTCAGGCGGTCGCCATCGACAGCGCCCTTCACCGCCTGACCAGTGGCGACGAAATGGGCTCGCTTTTTAAGGTCATGGCCATTGCGGCGCCTGGCTCAACCACGCCGCCGGCCTTTTGATGTCCGACATTCTCACCGCCAGCAATTTGGAAAATTTGCCAAACATTCGTCATGGCTTTTTTACGAGCGCCTGGGGCAATTGCGGGATGTCCGGACCGCACGATCAAAGTGCTGTGGCTAAAAACCGTGCCGCTGTCGCCGCACGCATCGGTGTGGGGCATCAGAATCTGTTGAGCTGCTGGCAGATCCATTCGGCCGATGTGGTGACCGTGACGGGCCCGTGGGTTGCGGCCGACCGGCCAAAGGCCGATGCCATGGTGACGCGAGAGCCCGGTATCGGGCTAGGGATTTTGACGGCCGATTGCGTTCCGCTTTTGCTGGCCGATAGCGAGAATGGGATTATCGGTGCGGCCCATGCCGGTTGGCGGGGTGCACTTGGTGGGGTGATCGAAAACACGATCGAGGCCATGGAAGCCCTCGGCGCCTCAAGGCGGTCCACGCTCGCGGCACTCGGGCCGTGCATCGCTCAGGAATCCTACGAGGTCGGGCCGGCCTTTCCCGCGCCCTTTCTGACGCAAAGTCCGCATAACAGCCGCTTCTTCCGTTCGGCTAGGCGCCGCGGCCATTATATGTTCAATTTGCCGGGCTACGTGCAAGCACGGCTGAACGCCCTTGGGGTGGCCTCGGTTGCGCCATCGCCCGCGGATACGCTTGCGGATGAAGCGCATTTTTTCAGTTACCGCCGGGCCTGCTTGGCTGGACAGGAGCGCGCGGGCAATCTGATCTCAGTCATTGCGCTGAGGGCTTAGTGCGGAGGACTTGTTATGCCGTTCCATCGACGTGAATTTCTGGCGCTGGCCGCCGGCGGTGCTGCTCTCGCTGTTTCGGGCGCGGCGCGGGCCCTGGCCGCCGTCAAGATCGAAACCGAAGTCGTAGCTTTCGACGCTTTTGCGCTTTTTGATCTGCGGCCGGTTTTTGCTCTCGCCACCAAAATGTTTCCGGAGAATGGGCAGGCCTTAGCGGCTCTTTGGCGGGACAAGGAATCTGAATATTGTTGGTTGCGGGGGTTGTCCGACCGTTACATCGATTTCCGGAACGTGAGCGAGCAGGCCCTTATATACGCGGCGCGGAGTTTAAAACTCGACCTCCGGGACGATCATCGCAAACAGCTTATGGACGGCTATCTGCATTTGAAGCTTTGGCCGGACGCTTTGCAAAGCATCACACTGTTGAACGACATGCAACTGCAGATCGTGCTGCTCTCGAACATGACCGAAAGCATGCTCGCCGCAAATTTGAACGGGGCGGGCATCGCGGATGTTATTGATGACGTGATAAGTACGAGTGCCAAAAAAACCTACAAGCCAGACCCGCGAGCCTACCGCATGGTAATGGAAAGGTGTGATGTTGTTCGCGGCCAGGTTGTCTATGTGCCGATCGCCGGGTGGGATGCGGCCGGGGCGAAATGGTTCGGCTACCCTACCTATTGGGCCAACCGCCTCAATACGCCGTCGGAAAAGCTCGATGTGGTCGCGGATGTGGCGTATGGGGACCTTTCAAAGCTGGCAGATTTCATCGAGCCGTAATAAGCTACCGCCATGCCGCAAACGCTTTACGATAAAATCTGGAACAGCCACATCGTTCGTCGACAGGAGGACGGTACATGCTTGATTTACATCGATCGGCATCTTGTTCATGAAGTCACGAGCCCCCAAGCTTTTGAGGGCCTGCGCATGGCCGGGCGTCGCGTGCGCCGCCCCGACCTGGCGTTAGCTGTCGCCGACCACAATGTACCGACCACGCCGGACAGAGTGAACGGAATTCGAGAAGAGGAGTCCCGTATTCAGGTCGATACTCTTACGGAAAACGTGGCCGAATTTGGTCTCGAGTATTTTGGAATGGACGACCCCCGCCAGGGCATTGTTCATATTATCGGGCCCGAGCAGGGCTTCACGCTTCCCGGCATGACGATCGTTTGCGGTGACAGCCATACATCAACGCATGGAGCCTTTGGCGCCCTGGCCTTCGGCATTGGCACTTCCGAGGTCGAGCACGTGTTGGCCACGCAAACGCTACTGATGCAACCCGCTAAGAATATGCTGGTGGAGATCGAAGGCGCGCTGGGGTCCGACGTTACCGCCAAGGATCTGATTTTGGCGATTATTGGTGCTATCGGCACAGCCGGAGGCACGGGGCACGTTATCGAATATGCCGGTGCCGCGATCCGCGGCCTATCCATGGAAGGTCGCATGACGGTTTGCAACATGAGCATTGAGGCTGGCGCAAGGGCCGGGCTGATTGCTCCCGACGACACAACTTTCGCCTATTTGAAAGACAAGCCGCGTGCGCCAAAAGGCGCCGCATGGGAAAAAGCCATTGCCCACTGGCGGACATTGCCGAGCGATGAAGGGGCTGCCTATGATAAGGTCGTCAGCCTTAACGCCAAGGATATCGGCCCAACTGTCACATGGGGCACGTCCCCCGAGGACATCGCCCCCATAACCGGCCGCGTTCCGGACCCGGCGGAGGCTGAGGATGAGGGCCGGAAGAAAAAGATCCAGCGGGCCCTGGATTATATGGGCTTGGTCCCCGGGATGCGGTTGACCGACGTGACGATCGATAAGGTTTTTATCGGTTCTTGTACGAATGCGCGGATCGAGGACGTCCGTGCAGCGGCCGCCGTTGCGAAGGGGCGCTCCGTGGCAAAGAATGTTCAAGCCCTCGTTGTGCCGGGCTCGGGGCTGGTAAAGCGCCAGGCCGAGGAGGAGGGGCTTGATAAGGTCCTCATTGCGGCCGGCTTCGAATGGCGCGAACCGGGCTGCTCAATGTGTCTAGCCATGAATGAGGATCGTTTGCAGCCCGGTGAGCGATGTGCCTCGACATCCAACCGCAATTTCGAGGGCCGCCAAGGGCGGGGTGGTCGTACGCATCTGATGAGCCCCGCCATGGCGGCAGCGGCTGCGGTAACAGGAAGACTGACGGACGTAAGGGAGTTAGCGCGATGACACAGCAGGATATCAAGGTGATCGATGCGAAGTTGTTGCCACCAGCAGGGTGGACCTATGCGAGCTTCTCGGCGCGGGCCCTGGCGTTTTCGATCGATCAGTTTATCTTGCTCCTGATCGTGGTCGTCCTCACGGTCCCGCTCTTCGTTCTGCTGGGCTTGGGCACGATGATAGCGTGGCCTTTCGTGACGATCTTCTTCCTTCCGCCGACATTGCCGATTACGACGATCGTGGCATGGCTTTATTTTGCCCTGCAGGAAAGCTCACGGCACCGGGGCACTTTCGGCAAGAGAATGTGTGGGCTGACAGTGACCAATGGACGCGGTGACCGGATCCTGTTCCCGCAAGCGACTATCCGCTTCTTTGGCAAGTTTCTGTCGAGCGCCATCATGCTGCTTGGTTTTCTTATGGCGGCCTTCACCGAACGGCATCAGGCCCTCCACGACATCATCGCGGACACGATCGTCATTACCAAGGCGCGGTCGTAATCCCTATGGAGAAATTCACAAAGCTTTCGGGCGTCGCCGCGCCGCTGCCGTTAACGAATGTCGATACGGACGCGATAATTCCGAAGCAATTTCTGAAAACGATTAAGCGGACCGGGCTCGGCCAATACCTCTTCAACGACTTGCGCTTCACCCAGGATGGCCAGGAAATTGGCGATTTTGTGCTAAATCGCCCGCCGTTCCGTGCGTCCAGGATTCTGATTGCGGGGGCCAATTTCGGCTGCGGCTCCAGTCGCGAGCATGCCCCTTGGGCCCTCTCGGACTTCGGCATTCGTTGCGTTATCGCGCCGAGCTTTGCGGATATTTTCCACAACAATTGCTTTAAAAACGGCATTCTGCCGGTGATGCTGCCTCAGGACCAGGTGGATCAGCTGATGGGGCTCGCACAAAAAGGTGCGAGTTTGACCGTCGACCTTGAGCAGCAAGTCGTGACTGCCTACCCACTCAATATCCATTTTTCGTTTAAAATCGACCCGTTTCGTCGCGATTGCCTGCTGAACGGCCTTGATGATATTGGGCTCACGGAACAGCATGGTGCCGATATCGACACCTATGAAGCCAGGCAAAGGGACGAAAGCCCCTGGGCCTAACGGCCTGCTGTTTCCCGGGGCGCGGATTGCAAGGCGGGTGTGTTGAGTTGGCGAGCGTCACCTGATAGAAACCAAACGCAACGGAAGCGAGTAAAATCATGGCAGCTTATCAGTACGTTTACGTGATGAAGAGTCTTTCCAAGGCCTGGCCGGGGGGCAAGAAAGTGCTGGACGACGTCTGGCTGTCCTTCTATCCGGGTGCGAAAATTGGTGTGCTCGGCCCGAACGGCGCCGGCAAATCCACGTTGCTTAAAATCATGGCCGGTCTTGATAGCGACTTCGCGGGCGAAGCTTGGTCGGCCGAAGGCGCGACCGTCGGTTACCTCGAACAGGAGCCGAAGCTGGACGCCAATTTGACCGTGGAGCAAAACGTTTTGTCCGGCTTAGCGGCGGACAAGGCGCTCCTCGATGAGTTCGACGCCGTCAGCAACAAGCTCGGCGAGGTTTCGGATCCTGACGAAATGCAAAAGCTGATCGACCGTCAGGCGGAACTGCAAGAACAGATTGATGCCAAAAACCTTTGGGATTTAAGCCGAACGATCGACGTGGCCCTGGACGCGCTGCGCTGTCCACCTGGTGATGCTGACGTGAGCAAGCTTTCAGGCGGTGAGCGCCGCCGCGTGGCGTTGTGTCGTTTGCTGCTGCAAAAGCCCGACCTGTTGCTACTCGACGAGCCCACCAACCATTTGGATGCCGAGTCCGTGGCATGGCTGCAGAGGCATCTGCTCGAATATGCCGGCGCCGTCGTCATGGTCACCCATGATCGTTACTTTCTCGACAACGTGACCGGCTGGATTCTGGAAGTCGATCGCGGCAAGGGCATGCCTTATGAGGGCAATTACACGGCTTGGTTGGAGCAAAAACAGAAGCGCCTCGAGCAGGAGTCCCGCGATGAGACCGGCCGGCAGAAAACGCTGGCGCGCGAGCTCGAATGGGTTCGTGCTTCGCCGAAGGCCCGGCAGGCCAAGAGTAAGGCGCGCATCACCGCCTATGAGAACCTTTTGGCGCAAAGCACGGAGGCCGCGCCTGATACTGCGCAGATTATCATCCCCGCGCCGCCCCGGCTCGGTAACAATGTCATCGACGCCGAGCAGCTCACCAAGGCCTACGGCGATCGCCTGTTGATCGACAAGCTTTCGTTTCGGTTGCCGCCGGGCGGCATAGTGGGGGTCGTCGGCGCGAACGGGGCCGGCAAGACGACGTTGTTCCGCATGATAACGGGTTCAGAAAAGCCCGATAGCGGCGTCATTAAAATCGGCGAAACGGTGAAGCTCGGGTATGTCGATCAGAGCCGCGATACTTTGAAACCTGAAAAGAACGTTTGGGAAGAGATTTCGGACGGCCTCGATATCATCGATCTCGGCAAAAAATCTATGCCCAGTCGTGCCTATGTTGCCGCGTTCGGTTTTAAGGGCGTCGACCAACAAAAAAAGGTTGGCATCCTCTCCGGCGGTGAGCGTAATCGCGTGCACATGGCCAAAATGCTCAAATCCGGCGCTAACGTTCTGCTGCTTGACGAGCCGAGCAACGATCTGGATGTGGACACGCTGCGCGCGCTCGAAGATGCTCTCGTGAGCTTTCCGGGCTGTGTCGTCGTTATCACCCACGACCGCTGGTTTCTTGACCGCATCGCCACGCATATCGTGGCTTTCGAAGGCGACAGTCAGGTCGTGTGGTTCGAAGGTAACTATCAGGATTACGAGGCCGACCGCCATCGGCGGCTCGGCACCGAAGCCGATCAGCCGCATCGGATTAAGTACAGGCCGCTGATGCGGGCGTGATTTGAGCCGTCTGCGCGCCGACGGTCTTTTACTCCTCGCCGCCTTCATTTGGGGAACTGCCTTCGTTGCTCAAAAATATGGCAACGATTCAATGACGCCGATCATGTTTTGTGGCGTCCGGTTTCTGGTTTCGGCACTGGTTTTGGCGCCCCTCGCTTATCGGGAAAGCCGCAGGTTACGCACTGCCAGGCCCCTGAGGCTGCGCGACGGGCTTCAGGCGCTCGCGGTCGGCCTTTGTCTCGCTCTAGCTATCTCGCTGCAGCAGGTGGGGTTGGTCACAACCACCGCTACAAATGCTGGCTTTCTGACGGCCATTTATATCGCCTTCGTTCCTTTTTATTCGCGCATCCTGCAGCGGGTACCCTTGCGTTTTTCTCTCTTGCTGGCCTGTGCGATCGTGATTGCGGGGGCCTGGCTTCTTGGTGGTTCCGGTGGGCACGGCTGGGCTAGGGGTGATGCGCTGGTCTTGGGGTCGGACTTCATATGGGCTTTGCACATAACCCTAATATCGAAATTCCTCGCCACAACGGGACGGCCGTTTTTTTTGTGCCTGGTTCAATACGCTGTTACGGCCCTGGTCGGCATCACGGGCGGACTTCTCCTGGAGCCAGTAGCATGGAGTGCGATGCCTCATGCATGGCTCGCCATCCTTTATACGGGCGTCCTCTCCGGAGGCGTCGCTTATACGCTGCAAATCTTGGCGCAGAGCCATACGCCCGCCTCAGAAGCGGGGATGATTTTGTCGCTCGAAAGCGTATTTGCTGCCCTTGCGGCCGCGGCGCTGCTTGGGGAAAGGTTGACCTTGATGGCCTCCTTAGGTTGCGCCTTAATCCTGGCGGGGATCGGCATGGTCGAAGCGAACGCGCTGTGGGAAAAACGGGCCCGACGCAAAAATCTCTGAGCGTTGCCTGCATATAAAAGCCATAAAGGCCTATAAACTGGAAACAATTGATCCTTTATATTCGCGCTTCTAGTTTTGGCTCGCGCTCGACGATCTGAGTTCCGACGATCTGAGTTCCGAAGCTCTGAGGTCCGAAGCTCTGAGTTCGGCCGTGCGCGACGAGATTCAGAGACCATGGGGGTGGTAAGGCACGGCGACTCAGTCGCCGTGCCTTTCTTTTTCCTGCAGCCGCATGATATGACAGGGTTTAGTTTCAGACAGCGGATTATGCTGCATGTGGATACGAAAAATTTTGAACACGCGCTTTGGCCCCGGCGAGGGCTTTTTTCGGCTCGCCTGGTGCGTAGTTGTTGCCGTCATAGCGTCTCAAGCGCTCAATTTCGTAGCGACCGCGCAGGAAAATCGGGGCCCGGATGATCTCGAGTTTATCCGTGACGCCGAAATCGAAAACTACATACGTGACCTCGCAACGCCCATTTACCGGGCCGCGGATATCGCTCCCGCCAGCGTGACGATCGTCATTGTCAACAGTACCGTCGTCAACGCCTTCGTCGCCGAGGGCATGAACGAGTTTTTCTTCACGGGCCTGTTGCAATTGACCGACAGTCCAGAACAGCTGGTCGGCGTCATTGCCCACGAAACGGGCCATATCGCGGGGGGACATCTTATCCGCGGCCGGGAGGAGATGCGCAACGCCTCGGCCGAAGCCATTCTGGGTATGATTTTGGCCGTAGCCGCCGGGTTGGCGGGCGGTAGCGGCCAGGCTGCCGTGGGCGGGGTGAGCGGCGCGCAACAGATTGCCGAGCGGAATTTTCTTACATTTTCCCGTACCGTCGAAGCTTCAGCCGACGCCGCTGGCATGTCGTTTCTTGACAAGAGCGGCATTTCCGCGCGCGGTATGTATGAGTTTTTTCAAAAACTGGCTGGCCAGGAAATGCTGCCCGTTGACCGTCAGGCCGAGTATGTCCGCACGCATCCCTTGACGCAGGATCGCATCGAAGCTGTCCAGGAGCATCTGGATCACTCTTCCCTCAAGGACGCCAAACTGCCCGAGAAATACTACACCATGCACGAGCGCATGAAGGCCAAGCTGCTCGGCTACATACAGCCGCAAACAGCCTTGCTGCGCTACACGGAAACCGATAAGCGCATCTCGGCGAGATATGCGTTGGCAATCGCGCTTTACCGCACCAGTCAGACCGCCCGGGCGCTCAGCCTGGTCGACGGCTTAATCCGGGAAGAGCCAAACAATCCATTCTTTTACGAGTTGAAGGCCCAAATCCTGTTCGAATTCGGACGAGTCAAGGAGTCGGTGGCGCTTTATAAGAAAGCCAATGATCTACTGCCGAACTCCTCGCTACTCCGGCAGGCCTATGGTCACGCGCTTTTAGAATCCCACGAAGCTGCCGCGATCGATCCCGCCATCCAGCAACTGCTCGAAGCCAACCGCCTTGAAGACCGTGAGCCGTTCACATGGCGACTCCTCGCTTCGGCCTGGGGACGAAAGGCCGAATTGACCAAAGACGTCCAGTTTGACGGTATGGCGACTTATGCGCTCGCCGAGGAAGCGGCGGCCGAAGGGCATGACAAGGCGGCCGGCCAGCTGGCCGAGCGTGCTATGAAGGGACTGCAAAAGGGAACACCCTATTGGTTGCGCGCGCAAGACATCAAACTTAGCACGTCGCCTGAGGACACCGAAAAGGACCGCAAGCACGAGAAGGACAAGGCCCCGTAACCGGCTTCGCTTGCGCCGACACCCAAAATCCGCAAATATTCGCTATGACGTTGTATCCCGCCGATCCCCTGCGCCCGCGTATTATAGGCGCCATCAACTGGCGCGGCCTTTGGACCCTGAGCGCCAAGGAAATCCGGCGTTTTACTAAAATCATGGGTCAAACGGTTATCGCACCGCTCGTTACGACACTGCTTTATTATCTGGTGTTCAACGTTTCGCTCGGCAGCTCGGGCCCCGCCGCGGGTGGGCTACCCTACATGGCATTCCTGGTCCCCGGCCTTATCATGATGTCGATGGCTCAGAACGCGTTCACAAGCACGTCCAGCTCCATCGTCATATCGAAAGTGCAGGGCAATATTGTGGATGTCCTCATGCCTCCGTTGTCGCCGATGGAGTTGGTGATCGGTTACACGATCGGTGGCATCGTCCGCGGGCTGGCCGTCGGGGCCGTTTCCGTCGTCGTTATGCTAACGCTGCTCGATATGCGTATCGGCAGTCCTGGCTTCGTTGTGTATCACGCGATCATGGGGTCGATGATGCTGGCGCTGCTCGGGCTGATGAGTGGCATATGGTCGAACCGTTTCGATCAACTGGCCGTTGTGCAAAACTTTATCGTCATGCCGGCGACGTTTCTGTCCGGCACCTTTTTCAGTGTCCAAAAGCTGCCGGGCTTGTGGCGCGGCATTTGCCATATAAACCCCTTCTTTTACATGATCGATGGTTTTCGATATGGTTTTGTCGGCGTGTCCGATGATACGTTAGTTACAGGGCTGGTTGTCATGGCCGGGGTCAATGCCGTGCTTCTGGTCTGCGCCTATGTTATGATCGCCTCTGGCTACAAATTAAGATCGTGAGTTCTGACAATGGTTGAAACCCCGCCGTTCCCCCCTTTGATGCCCGTTTATGACAAGGCCGATGTTTATTTCGAGCGCGGCGAGGGGTGTTATCTCTATGACGATAAAGGCGACCGTTATCTCGACTTTGTTGCGGGTATCGCCGTAGCCGGGCTCGGGCATTGCCACCCACAGATTGTCCGGGCACTGAGGGATCAGGCGGAAAAACTTTGGATCACCTCCAATAATTATAGGTCGCATAGCGAAGAGCGGTTGGCAAAACGCCTCATTGACCTGACTTTTGCCGATACGGTGTTCTTTCAGAACTCGGGGGTCGAGGCATGGGAATGCGGTATGAAAGTCATCCGCAAATATTTCAGCACCATCGGCCAGCCGCAGCGTTATCGCGTCATCACGTTCAAGGGTTGCTTCCACGGGCGGTCACTATCGGCGATCGCGGCATCCAAAACCGAGAAGATGGTTGGCGGGTTCGGCCCGATGGTTGAGGGCTTCGATCAGGTCGCCTGGGACAATATGAATGAAGTCCGCGCGGCAATCACCGCGGAGACGGCGGCGATAGCTATCGAGCCGGTGATTGGTGAGGGCGGCATGAAGCCGGCCTCGCCGGAATTCCTCCGTGAACTACGCAAGGTCTGCGACGAGTTCGGCTTGCTGCTGTTCTTTGACGAAGTGCAATGCGGTATGGGGCGGACAGGCAAACTCTATGCGCACCAATGGTCGGGTGTAACGCCGGACGTGATGTCGACGGCCAAAGCCCTTGGCAACGGCTTTCCGATCGGGGCCTGCCTGGCTACGGCTCGGGCGGCTTCTGGTATGAAACATGGTACGCACGGCTCGACCTATGGCGGCAATCCACTGGCTATGGCCGTCGGCAACGCAGTTCTCGACGTAATTGCGGCGCCGGGTTTCCTCGACACGGTTCAACGCATGGCCGATTATCTTTGGAGAAAACTCGACGAACTGCTGATGCGTTACCCGCAAGTTTTTACCGAGCATCGCGGCAAAGGCATGATGCAAGGGCTCGTCTGTCGGCCCACCAACACGGATGTGGTCAAAGCGCTGCGTCACGCGAAACTTCTGACGCTTGCAGCGGGCGACAACGTGGTTCGCCTGTTGCCGCCTCTTATTGTCACGGAAGCGGAAATTGATGAAGCGGTTGCCATCATGGGTCGCGTCGCGGCCACGTTGGCTGGGGCATAAGATGAGAATTCCTTCCTGGATTTTTATAGCTCTCATTCTTCTGGCCCTGCCGTCCTGCGGCTCGGACAGCAAGGACAAGGACGCGGCGAAGGCCGAAGCCAAGGTGGAAGAGACGCCCAAGAAAAAGAAAACCTTACCCATTTGCCCGCAGGTCGCAATTCTGCGTGACCTTGACGATCTCAAGGATTATGGCTCGGACAGACCCGAGGCGAGCCAGCTCGTTACGGAAGCCCGCATGCAAAATATCACGGGCGACTGCGGCTATCGCAAGACAGGGATTGACATCGATTTTGATCTGACCTTTATCGCCGCCAAGGGGCCTCGCTTGGGCGGGGATCACGCCGAGTTCCCGTTCTTCATAGCGATTATCGATCCCGATCAGACAGTCGTTGAAAAAACAAAAATGACCGCGGAATTTAAGTTCTCCGATGACAAGAGAAAGCTGGCGGATCACGTCGAGCATCTGCATGTGTTTATTCCGCTGACCGAAGCGCAACAGCCCGCCGGGCCAAATTACCGAGTTCTGGCTGGTTTCCAGTTGACCCAGGATCAGCTGGACGCGATACGGGCCAGCGCACCGAAGTTGCCGGAATAACGTAACATGCTCGATTTCATGGCCTTGGCCCTTCAGGAGGCCGAAGTCGCTGCCGGGCGCGGGGAGATACCCGTCGGCGCGATTATCGTAACTGCGGACGGCACTGTTCTGGCACATGCGGGCAACAGCACGGAAGAACTGCACGACCCCACGGCCCATGCAGAGATCTTGGTCCTAAGGAAAGCCGCCAAGAAGCGCGGCAGTGCGCGCCTGACCGACTGCGATATGTATGTCACCCTTGAACCTTGTGCCATGTGCGCCGCAGCTATCAGCTTTGCCCGCCTGCGCCGCGTCTATTTTGGCGCCTATGATCCGAAGGGAGGCGCCGTCGACCACGGGGTGCGCTTTTTCAATCAGTACACCTGCCATCACCGACCTGAAGTCATTGGCGGTCTCGAGGAAGAGCGCGCAGGGGCCCTTTTACGGGAGTTTTTTGCCGAAAGACGATGAAAACGAAGCAAAACTTGCATTTCGGCCCCCGACTCGCTAATAACGCCGCTTCTGCGCGCCAGTGCCCAAGGCATGCCTGACCGCTTAACGACTAACGATAAGGAACATCAAATGCCAAAGCTCAAGACCCATAGCGGGTCGAAAAAGCGTTTCCGCGTCACGGCCTCCGGTAAGGTCAAGTCCGGAGCCGCCGGCAAACGTCACGGTATGCGCAAGCGTTCACAGCAGATGAAGCGCACCGCGCGCCAAGGCCTCATTCTATTCAAGGCTGACGGCGAGAATATCGTCAAACATTACCTAAATATGCATTAAGGGAGCCCCACAATGGCACGCGTCAAACGGGGTGTAACGACCCATTCACGACATAAGGAAATGGTCAAGCTCGGCAAAGGCTTCCGCGGCCGCGCCAGCACAAACTACCGCATTGCGATCGAGAAAGTAGAAAAGGCGCTGCGGTATGCCTACCGGGACCGTAAGGCTCGCAAAGGAGAATTTCGCGCTTTGTGGATCCAGCGTATCAACGCCGGAGCACGCGAGCACGGCATGACCTATGCGCGCTTCATCAACGGCCTTAAGCATGCGGGTATAGAGTTGGACCGCAAGCAGCTCGCCGAAATGGCGGCGACAGAGCCGGCTGTTTTCAAGTCGCTTGTTGAGACAGCGCAGAAGGCTCTGGCGCAATAAAAATCCGGTCGGGCAGGACGGACTAGGGTGGCCTAAACTTTGGCCTCTCAAAGCGTCCTCTCGGCATCGCCACGTCTTGTCGAGGCCCAACCTGACTCATTAGCCGCGCAGCAAGGTTTATGGCCAAGCCCGTCCCGTCCCCCGCAGCCCCCCGCCGAGACTCCGCACAGACCCCGCAGAGACCCGTTCAGCGGGGCTCCTGCGTGCCGGGCATTTTGACGGAGTTGATATCCTTTAGGATTTCCATCACGCAATTAACTTGTATGATGCGGCGACGTGGTTACGCGCGAGCGAGACCTCCTTGGTATCGATAGTAGGCCCGCACCCATTTCGAGGTTCGGGACATAGCCATAAGGAAGTGACGTATGTCCGAAACAGCGATCCCATCCGACCAGCTGAATAGCCTTAGGCACGAATTGCTGAGCGCCGTTGCCGTGGCCGAGGATGTGGCCGCGCTGGAAGAAGTGCGCGTTGCAGCGCTTGGCAAAAAGGGCCGTATCACCGAACTGATGAAAACGCTTGGCACGATGCCGCCTGCGGACAGGAAGACGTTTGGGGCCGCTCTCAATGTCGTGAAGGACGAGGTGGCGCTAAAAATCGAGGCCAAGCAAAAAGAACTTGCGGGAACTGCACTGCAAGCCCGCCTCGCGTCCGAGCGCACGGATGTCACCCTGGCGCCACGCCCTTTGCCCGAGGGACGCGTCCATCCCATTTCGCAAACCATCGATGAGATTGTCACGATTTTCGGCAGCATGGGCTTTAAGGTCGCCAAAGGCCCGGATATTGAGAGTGACTACTTTAATTTTGCCGCGCTGAACTTCCCAAAGGACCATCCGGCGAGAGACATGCAGGCGACGTTTTTTCTGCCGCAGGCCGGCGAGCATCCGACCGTACTTCGCACGCATACGTCGCCCGTGCAGATCCACACGATGATGAACCAGAAGCCGCCCATTCGCGTTATCATACCGGGGCGAACGTATCGCTACGACCACGACATGACGCACACACCAATGTTCCATCAAGTCGAAGGCCTCATGATTGACAAGACCACGCATATGGGCCACCTCAAAGGATGCCTCATGGATTTCCTGCGTGCCTATTTTGGCGTCAGTGATTTGCCGGT
>JALYJG010000012.1 GCA_030775365.1 Pseudomonadota bacterium | reverse complement strand
CCTTTGGGGATGGGCGGTGGCAATGGGGGCAGGGTCGAACCTGGCCAGAGTATGGGCAAGGCGCCGACGGCCGGCAAAGGAAAAAATCTTTTGCGCCGGGCCTTGATATCTTTTTTCTGCCGTCCGGATGTGCTATCAGTCTTTCCTTGCTAACAGGTTAAACCTTTTCGCCGGTTTCAGCTCGAATGCCGTTTTTACGCCGTTTTTCGCCGCCCCTCGTTTTGGGCATCTTGGCATTTGTAACCGTTCTGACGGGCTTCGAGCCTTCGGCGCATGCGGCCATGGTCTTCTGCAATCGAACCCAGGCCGCGCTTGACGTTGCTCTGGGCTACCGCGGGGAATTGGACGAGGGCAAGACCGACTGGATTTCCGAGGGCTGGTGGCGCATTGAGCCCGGACAATGCTCCCGCGTCCACGGCAAGCCGCTCACGCAGCGTTTCTATTATTATTATGCGGTTTCGCTCGCCACGCCAGCGCTGGATAAATCGCCGACGGTGTGGAAAGGCAAATACCAGTTCTGCACCGACGCCAAGGCGTTTCGCGCCGAAGGCGACACGGCCTGCGAGGACCGCGGCTTGCAGCTGCGCGGCTTTCAGGAAGTGGATGTCGGCGTCAATACGAGGGATTACACGCTTGATTTTCATGACGGAAATTAGGACTAACAATTGCCCCATTTCCACGTATAGACTTACTCGATTGCGCCGCTCACAGAGCCGCGAACCGTTCTCTCAGACCCTGTGAATTTCAGAGGATCTCCAATGCCCGACATTCTTCATTCCATTTGGCACTACGTCATCCCTTTCATCGTCGTCATTAGCGTCGTCGTGTTTGTTCATGAATTCGGCCATTATTGGGTGGCCCGCCGCTGCGGCGTCAAAATTGTGACATTCTCGATCGGGTTTGGCGCGGAGATTTTCGGCTGGAACGATCGGCATGGCACGCGCTGGCAGGTCAGCTGGCTGCCTTTCGGCGGTTACGTCAAAATGTATGGTGATGCCGATCCCGCGAGCACCCCGGATGAGACCGTTCATCAGATGACGGATGACGAGCGAAAAGTCGCCTTTTTTCATCAGAGCATCGGCAAGCGTATGGCCATTGTGGCAGCCGGGCCGGCGTCCAACTATCTGTTTGCCATTCTGGTCCTCGCACTGCTTTTCGTGATCAAGGGCCAGCCTTATACGCCGCCGGATGTGGGGGGCGTTAATGCTGCCGGCCCCGCTGCGGCTGCCGGCATCAAGCCTGGCGATCACATCGTTGCAATCGACGGGAAGCCCATCGAGCGCTTCGAGGACATCAAGCGCATTGTCGCGTTCAATTCGGGCACGCCGCTTTCGATTGATATCGAGCGTGCGGGCGCACCGTTGCATTTTTCCGTGACCCCGGCGATGCTCGACGTGCCGGAAAAAACCGGCGGCGACGACAAGTCGCGCATGCTCGGTATTTCATCCGACAAGCTCAAATACAGAAAGCGCTCCGTGCTTCAGGCGGTGCAGCAGGCGGGCATTGAGACTTGGGATATCACGGCTCTCTCGCTCAAAGCCATCGGCCAGATGATCGCCGGCACGCGCGGTGCTGAAGGCCTGGGCGGCCCGCTCCGGATTGCGGAAATGTCGAGCAAGGTTGCCGAGGACGGTGTGGCGTCGCTGATCCGTTTTCTGGCCATGATCTCGATCAGTCTCGGCTTTATCAATCTGTTCCCTGTTCCCTTGCTTGACGGCGGGCACTTGGCGTTTTACGTGGCAGAATGGATTAAAGGAGGCCCGCTGCCGCCGAAGGTGCAGGATGCGGGCATGCGCGTCGGCATCGCTTTGGTGCTTTCTCTGATGGTGTTCGCGACCTGGAACGACCTCGTTCATCTTAAGGTTGTCTCCTATGTGCGCAGCTTCTTCTGATCATGCTATTTGTTGTTCAAGGTTTCGATGGCACGGACAGCGCCGGCAAGCGGGCGGCGCATTACGAGGCCCATAAGGCCTTCCTGGCCGAACATGCCCAATGGGGCGTCGATATCATTATGTCGGGGCCTCTGACGCTGGATGACGGTGTCACGCCCATTGGCAGCCATTTCGTTATCGAAGCGCCGGACCGGGCGACGGCCGAGGCCTTTCATCGGGCCGATCCCTTTTTCAAGGCGAATGTATGGGACACAACCCGCGTGACCGCCTTTCAAAAGCGCCGCGGCTAGCTAAATAGCGGCGCCCCCAGAACGATCTTGTACACCCCCCGGCAATCTCCTAACTTCACGGCCTGTCCTATAAGGAATCGGGAACAATCCTTCATGCACCGTCGCCGGTTCATTACCTGCTGTCTGGCCGTTTTACTGCCGCTCCTGCCTGGGCTGTCGGCGTCGTCCGCGCGGGCGCAGACAATCATGGCGAAAGCCCCCGCCTCGTCGGTTGCCGCATTCCTGGGTACGGCGGCGCCGAAACCCGTCATGGCCGCGCCGGCCCCTGAAATGTCCGAGAGCGGTGACGTTGTTCGCGATATACGCGTCGAAGGCGCGCAGCGCATCGAGGCTGATACGGTCACTTCATATCTCGTACTCGCCAAGGGCGACGCTGCTACCCCCTCCAAAATCGATGCGTCCTTGAAGGCGCTCTATGCCACCGGGCTCTTCGCCGATGTCGATGTGCGGATGGAGGACGGCACTCTCGTCGTGAAGGTCGATGAAAATCCGATCATCAACCGTGTCGCTTTCGAAGGCAATGATGCGATATCGAAGGACGATCTTGAAAAGGAAGTGCAGATCAAAGCCCGTCTCGTTTACACACTGCCGCGCGTGCAGCGCGATGTGCAGCGCATACTTGAGCTTTATCGGCGTTCAGGCCGTTTCGCCGCCATTGTCGAGCCGAAGATCATCAAGCTCGAGCAAAACCGCATCGACCTCGTCTTCGAGATCACCGAAGGCAAGCGTACCGGCATCCGCAGCATCAAGTTTGTCGGCAACACGCATTACGGCGAAGACGAATTGAACCAAGTTATCAGTACGCGTGAAAGCGCTTGGTGGCGGGTGTTCTCGTCGACCGATTATTACGATCCGGATCGACTGAACTACGATAAAGAATTGCTGCGCAAATTTTATCTGCGTGAAGGCTATGTCGACTTCCGTGTGTTATCGGGTGTGGCCGAGCTGACGCCGGACAGGGACGATTTCTTTGTGACGTTCACCGTCGAAGAGGGGTCGCGCTACAAGTTTGGCAAAATTGATATCAAGAACGAAATTAAGGGCCTGGACGGGGAGTCTTTGCGTCCGCTGTTGGCCACGCACAAAGGGGATTGGTACAACGCTGATCAGATCGAGAAGACCATTGCGGTGCTCACGACAGCGCTTGGCGACAAGCAATACGCCTTTGTCAATATAACGCCCGAGCCCAACCGTCATAAGGACACGTTGTCCGTCGATTTGACCTACCACATCAAGCAGGGTGAACGCGTTTATATCGGCCGGATCGATATTAGCGGCAACACCCGCACCGTGGACAAGGTTATTCGCCGCCAGATCCTGGTCGCCGAAGGCGACCCGTTCAGCACGACGGCCATCCATAAGTCCGAGCAGAATCTGAAAGACCTCGGCTTCTTCGAAACAGCCAAAGTCACACCGACCGACGGCGCTCAGCCCGATCGCGCTGACGTCAAGGTCGATGTGAAGGAAAAATCGACCGGCGAAGTGGCCATCGGCGCCGGCTTCTCGTCGACTGACGGTCCGCTCGGCGACTTTACGTTGTCGGAACACAATTTCCTCGGCGAGGGCCAGGATGCGCGTTTTGGTGCCACGTTATCTGGCCGTACCCAACAGATCGATACGAGCTTCACGGAACCCTATTTCCTGAACCGCGATCTGTCGGCGGGCGCGGATCTTTTCTACATCCAGACCGACAACCAGGATCTGAGCTCGTACAATACGACGAGCGCTGGCGTCAATTTGCGCATGGGGTATCCCCTGTCGCAACAGCTTCGTCAGCGGCTAAGCTATAGCTTCCATGACGATACGATCAGCAGCGTGCCGGCGGGCGCCTCGCTTTACATCGTCGACCAGCAGGGAACATCCACAACATCTTCGTTCGGCCAGGCGTTGACCTATGATACGCGCGACAGCAAGCTTGATCCGACAGCGGGCTTTCTGACGCATCTTGATACGGATGTCGCCGGCGCCGGCGGGTCACGTCAATGGGTTCGCCTGAAGCTTGGCGGCACGCAGTATTATTCCTTCGCCGAAAAATGGATCTTCAGCGGCACGCTCGAAGCCGGGCAGATCTGGGGCCTCAATGGACCCACGAAAATCAACGAACGGTTCTTCCTGGGCGGCGACACGCTGCGTGGCTTCCAGTATGCCGGTATCGGTCCCCGCGATATTACGAGCGTCAACCAGGATGCGCTGGGCGGCGATCGCTTTGCCCGCGGCTCGGCTGAGATGACGATGCCGACACCACTGCCGCCGGAGTTGGGCCTCAAATCGCATCTATTCGTCGATGCGGGCGTGCTCGGTCAGGCCAAGGCGCTGCAGATCCCAGGCGATGTCTTTGCCAATGACGACAGCGTGCATCTCAGCATCGGTGTCGGCGTCACCTGGCAGTCGCCTTTCGGGCCGGTGCGCCTGGATTTTGCCGAGCCGATCCTTTACAAGACCTACGACAAGATCGAGCATATCCATTTCAGCTTCGGCACGAAATTCTAGGCTCTCGATGGATTTGCTTCCCGATTTCGATACCTTTGCCCGCCAATGGCGCGCTGGCAAAAACCAGACTGTTCGCACGAGCGTCGTCAGCGACCTCGAGACGCCTGTTTCGGCCATGCTTAAGCTGGGTATGGGCCGGCCTTACAGTTTTCTTCTGGAATCCATGGAAGGCGGCGCTGTGCGGGGCCGCTATTCGATCATCGGGCGCGAGCCTGACCTTATCTGGCGTTGCGAGCGAGGCGGACGGGTCTCGATTAATCGCGACGTGCTGCGAGGCGCCACGCACTTTACGCCCTGCTCAAGGGCACCGATGGATGATTTGCGCGCTCTTCTCGAGGAATGCCGCATCGACAGTCCCGACCAGCCGCAGCCCATGGCCGCCGGTCTATTTGGTTATCTGGGTTATGACACCGTCCGTTACATGGAGCGCTTGCCGGAAGCCAAAAGTGAAGGCGTGGATGTTCCGGAGGCTGTGTTGATAAGGCCCACATTGCTGGCGATCTTTGACCAGATTGAGAACAAATTCGCGCTTGTGACGCCCGCCTGGTTCGATAGCGCCGAAACGCCAGAGGCCGCTTATGAAAGGGCCAGAGCCGTATTGGCCCGCGCGCTTGCTGATCTGCGCCGGGCAACGCCCGAAACCAGTCCTCGTTCCTCGGCTGCCGGTCCTGAACTGTCCCCGGTGCCGGAGCCGCACCGCGCGACGGGTTCGGCGCCACCGCACAGCAATATGACCGAGCAAAATTATTGTGCGATGGTCGAAAAGGCCAAACGCTACATCCGTGCTGGCGATATTTTCCAGGTGGTGCTGTCGCAACGCTTTGCGATGCCTTTTTCGCGGCACCCGCTTGATCTCTATCGCGCGGTCCGGCGACTTGACCCTTCACCTTTTCTTTTCTTCTTTGATTTCGGCGACTTCGCTGTCGTGGGTTCAAGCCCGGAAATTCTCGTGCGCGTGCGCGACGGCAAGATCACGATTCGTCCCATAGCGGGCACGCGCCCGCGCGGACAGGGTAATCAGAGCGACGGCGAGTTGAAGGCCGAGCTTTTGGCCGATCCCAAAGAACTTTCTGAACATCTCATGCTGCTGGATCTCGGGCGCAACGATGTCGGGCGTTTTGCCAAGACAGGCACTGTCAAAGTGACCGCGCGCAATACGATCGAGTATTACCGGCATGTCATGCATATCGTATCCAACGTCGAGGGTGAGCTCGATCCGAGGCACACCCCCCTCGGAGCCTTGATGGGCGGGTTTCCGGCCGGCACGGTCAGCGGCGCCCCCAAAATCCGGGCCATAGAGATCATCGACGAGCTCGAGCCCGACCACCGGGGGGTCTATGCCGGATGCATCGGATATTTCGGTGCGAACGGGACGATGGATACGTGCATTGCGATCCGGACCGCTGTGATCAAAGACGGCATGATGCATGTCCAAGCCGGTGCCGGAATTGTCTATGACAGCAATCCGCAAGCCGAGTACCGCGAATGTGTCGCCAAGGCCCGGGGCCTGCTCAAGGCGGCCGAAGAGGCCCTCGGGCAAAACGAGGCCTTCTGAGCCCGCGACTCGGCCCTTAAAAGTTAACTTTCTCCTTAGGTTTGTCGCAGCGCACGCGGATCCTTGGCAATAAGCCTTTGAAGCGGTTGCGAATTAACCTATTGTTGGTAAAGGGAAAACACGGCCTCAATTAAGACGTTATTGACTTTGAAAATTTATCCTATATGCACTGCACCATAAAAGTGGAGGCACCTAATGAGGGAACCGATTATGGCGATGCCAGCAACGAAGACAGCGCCGATTGACGGCACAAAACTTGGTGAGTACTCGGCGACGCAGCCGCTATCCGGCGTACGTTGGGTCAATGAAACTTTCGCCGTGAATGGCACCGGCCGCTGCGGCTATGTGCGCAAGGAAGAAGCCAAGCCCGGCCAAGGCCGCGCCTAAACGCTCACGACCGTATCTGGCGAGGCCTGTTGGCTGAGTTTGGGATGCGGTCGCGTCACTGTGCTGTTCGCCCGCTGCAAAACCTCAGCGCCTTTTCAACAATCTTGGAACCGTCGGCTTAGCGCTGCAAGCAAAGCCTATCTTGTGGGCCGGCCGGTCTTAACAGTGGAGGTCGGGCGGCTGCGCTTCATCGGCCAGCTTTCGGGCTGCATCGGTGAGTGAGATGATTTCCTGGGCTTCTCCGCCAAAGCGCCGCAGTGCGACCGTCTTGCCTTCCGCCTCTTTTTTACCGACGACCAGAATGAGCGGAATCTTTTGCAGGCTATGGTCACGGATCTTGGCATTGATCTTCTCGGGTCGCGTATCGGTCTGCACGCGCAAGCCGGCCTCGAGCAAGGTCTTGTAGACCTCATCGGCATAACCGTCGGCATCATTGGTGATCGTACACACCATGGCCTGCACAGGCGCGAGCCAAAGCGGGAATTTGCCAACATAGTGTTCGATCAGGACGCCGATGAAACGGTGCATGGAGCCCAGGATCGCTCTATGCAGCATCACCGGGCGATGTTTTTGGCCGTCCTCGCCGATGTAATTGGCGTCGAGCCGCTCGGGCATGTTGAAATCGACCTGGAGGGTGCCGCATTGCCATTCGCGTCCGATGGCGTCGCGCAGGTAGAACTCGATCTTCGGTCCGTAGAAGGCGCCATCGCCGGAATTGATGTCGTACTCGATATGCGCGGCCTTGAGAGCCTGCTTTAGCGCATTCTCGGCCTTGTCCCAGACCGCATCGCTGCCGACGCGCTTTTCGGGGCGGTCCGCAAGGCGCACCCGCGCGACCGCGAAACCGAGATCGGCGTAGACCGATTGCAGCAGGCTGCAGAAGGCGATGCTTTCGCTCTGGATCTGGTCTTCGGTGCAGAAAATATGCGCGTCGTCCGTTACAAATTGACGCACGCGCATGAGGCCATGCAGCGCGCCATGGGCCTCGTTACGGTGACACATGCCAAACTCCGCCATGCGGATCGGCAAATCACGATAGCTCTTAATGCCCTGCTTGAAGATCTGCACATGGCCGGGGCAATTCATGGGCTTGAGGCCGATATGCTTCGGCTCACCTTCGCCTTCGCGCGGCGGAACGGTGATCTTGAACATGTTGTCGCCATAGAGGTCCCAGTGACCTGAGGCCTTGAATATGCTGCTGTCGATCAGCTGCGGCGCCAGCACTTCGATGTAGCCGGCCTTGGTCAGGCGGCGGCGGATATAGTTTTCAATGGCGCGATAAAGCGTCCAGCCTTTCGAATGCCAGAAAACGCTGCCCGCGGCCTCGTCCTGAAAATGGAACAAATCCAGTTCGCGCCCAAGCTTGCGATGATCGCGCTTCTCCGCTTCCTCGATCATCGTCAAATAGGCCTGCAATTCCTTGTCGTCGCGCCAGGCAGTACCGTAGATGCGCTGGAGCACGGCGTTTTTGCTGTCGCCGCGCCAATAGGCTCCGGCCACCTTCAACAGCTTGAAAGCCGTTCCCACCTTGCCCGTGGAGGGCATATGCGGCCCGCGGCACAAATCTTCCCATGTGCCTTGCGTGTAGATGCTGATATCTTCGTTGGTTGGCAGGTCTTTGATGATTTCGACCTTATAGTGTTCGCCTTTTTTCGTGAACAGCCGTATGGCGTCGTCACGCGACATCACCTGACGTACGAGCTTCTCGTCGCGTGCCACGATTTCACGCATCTTCGCCTCGATTTGCGGGAAGTCGTCCCGGCTGAACGGCTGGTCGCGAGCGAAGTCATAGTAGAAACCGTTTTCGATATTTGGGCCGATCGTCACTTGTGTGCCCGGAAACAGTTCCTGCACGGCTTCGGCGAGAATGTGTGCCGTGTCGTGGCGAATGAGTTCAAGCGCATCGGCGGATTTGCGCGTGACGATTTCGACTTTCGCGTCACTTTCAATGGCACGAGAAAGGTCGCGCATCTCACCATCGAGCTTTACGGCAAGAGCGGCTGCGGCGAGGCCCTTGCCGATCGAGGCGGCAAGTTCCGCTCCCGTAATGGGTCCTGGAAATTCCTTCACCGTGCCGTCGGGCAGGGTAAGGCGGAGGAGTGCGGGCGAAGTGTGAAGATGTTGTTCCATATCAACTTTTTAATCGATGTGAGTCTTTTGCGCAACGTGCTTCGGAATTAAATCCTCAGCTCCTTGCGCCTGATTGCGTCGTGACTCAGGGCCGTTTAATCAGGATATATCGAGTGATTCGCACCCGCCCCGTCGCGGAGATATGAAAAAATGATGAATACGAAGCCCTTGATGGTGCTATTCCTCTCAACCGGCAATGCGGCGCGTAGTATTCTGGCGGAAGCCCTGCTCCGGCATAAAGGGAGCTCACGCTTTACGGCGCGTAGTGCGGGCTTCCGGTCTCTACCGGCAGTGCATCCTCAGACCCTGTCTCTGCTGAAGGCCGAAGGCTTATCGACCGACGGCCTGCACAGCAAGGGCTGGGGAGAATTCATGGCCTCGGCGCACATAATCAAGATCGATGTGATCGTTACATTATCGGAAGACGCCCGGACGCATTGTCCGCAATGGTTTGGTAATCCCGTGCGCGTGCACTGGCCTGTGGATGACCCATTATCCGCCGAAAAAGAAGATGTGCGCGAGTGGAAGTTCCGCAAATGCTTCGGCACGCTGGAAACCCGCATTCATGCCTTGCTTAAAAGCCGCACGGCGCAAAGTCCCATGGAGCTGCTTATGCAGCTTAAGGATATAGGCATGGTGGTTTAAGAGGGATCGTTACGGCGTAGAAAGCCAAGCAGCCCCTTTTTAGGTTTGACGGGCGTGGCGGGCGTCGGCGCCCCGGCTTGCGCTGGCGCCTCATCTCTGAGGATTTGCAGCGCCGCCGTCAAAGTTTGACGAAACTCAGGTTTTTGGTCGGCCAGATGCGCCAGGGGAAAGAAATAGGCGGCACGCACGTCGCCGATAGGACTTTTCTCGGCGTCCCTGATAAAATCAACGACCATCCGCGGTGTCATAAGATCCGGCCTGTCCAGAATCGTGTCGGCCCGTGTCTGGTAGGTCAGGTAGTGCAGGGAGGTCTTCTCAGCCGGCGCGGGCGTTTGCATCAGATCGGTGGCCATAGCGCTGTCCAGATGGGCTTGCTGGCGGGAGACGATGTTCCGCCGCGCCGTATAGATAGCCTCCAAATAGTCTTCGCTGACGTCGAGGCTCGCACACTTTAAGACGGCTTCCTGCAATTCTTTGGTCAGCATCTCTTTTGGCGTCTCATAGCTCGCAATCGCGAGCGTGCGGGCGATCTCAAGGCGAACCGTGGCTACTGGCTCCTTCGTTAGCAACTCTGTCTCGGCCGTGAGAAAGGCCGTATCCACAAGATCCTGTCTGGCGTTTTCAAATCCCTTCGGCCCCAATTTTCCCTGGATGACCTTGGCCACAAGATAATGCGCTCCGGCCCGATTTCCCGGGTCCCTGTCGGTCGCCGCCGTATGCCGAAGAGCGCCCAGGCGGAACGCGTCGCGCTCGCCTCTGTGATGCCGCAACTGCTTTGCGAGCACTGCAGCGTAGACAAGGGTTGGCGAGGTGAAGTCGGCCGCGGACGGCGCAGGCATCAGCATTATGAGATCCGATCAAAAACTCGTTAACAATGCGCTACAATAACTTGCGCAGCTTATGAAAGCAATTCGTCGCTCCGCATTTGCCTACAAGGGCGCCGTGGCATCGATAAGCCATTGCGCGGAAACCTCGTCCACAAGCGGGCGTATAACCTCCCGCACACGGCCATGATAGGCGTTGAGCCATTTGATCTCGGGCTCCGTCAGCATCGTTAGCTCGATGAGCCGCCGGTCGATAGGCGCCAAGGTCAAAGTTTCAAAGCCGAGCATCCGCTTATCGGCCGTGCCGGCGGTGCTTTCGATGATTTCGGTCACGACTTGAAGGTTTTCGATGCGAATGCCGTATTGGGCGGTTTTGTAATAGCCGGGTTCATTCGAGACCACCATGCCTGGCTTCAACGCTATCCGGTTGCGTTTGGAAATCCCTTGGGGACCTTCGTGCACCCCAAGATAACTGCCCACCCCGTGTCCGGTTCCGTGGTTATAGTCGCAACCGATAGCCCACAAAAACTGTCTGGCCAGCACATCCAGCTCAGCGCCAGTCGTGCCTTCGGGAAAGCGGATGGATGCGAGCGCGATATGCCCTTTAAGAACACGCGTAAACCGGTCACGCATCTCAAGCGAGGGCTTGCCGACAGCGATGGTGCGCGTGACATCCGTCGTCCCGTCCATATATTGTCCGCCGCTGTCCAAAAGAAACAGCTGGCCCCGCTCGAGCTTGCGATTGCTGATCTTTGTGGCGCGGTAGTGCACGATCGCCCCATGGGGACCGGCCCCTGAGATGGTATCGAAGCTGGGGCCGCGATAAAGATTGTTCGTGGCGCGGAAGGAGCTGAGTTTCTCTTCAGCGCCGATCTCGGTGATGGTTTCATGCTCCAGAGCCTGATCGAGCCAGGCGAAAAATTTTACGAGCGCCGCTCCATCGCGTCTATGGGCCGCGCGCATGCCTTCGATCTCGGTTGAGTTCTTGCAGGCTTTGGGCAGCACGCAAGGATCTTCGCCGAAAGACAGTGTGGCCTTCGCTGCCCGCAGCCTGTCGACAACGAGACGGGCTGTCTCGGCCGGGTCAACGCGCACGGTGCGCTGTTCGCGGCCCAGGCGGTCGAGCGCATGCGGAAACTGGCCGACATGATCGATTTCGACCTCCGCGCCCAAATGCTTGTCGAGGCCGGCCGTAACTTTTTTGGGTTCGACGAACCATTTAACCGCGCCGCTATCGGTGAGGATCGCGAAACTGAGCGGCAAAGGTGTGTTGGGCACATCACTGCCGCGGATATTCAAAAGCCAGGCTATAGAGGCAGGATCTGTGATGACAGCCGCGTCGCATTTCTGTTTTTTCAGCTCCTCGGCGATCTTTTTACGCTTATCGGCGGCCGTCCTGCCAGCATAAGCAAGGTCATGCGCGTAGATCGGAGCCGTGGGTGGCGCTGGGCGGTTCACCCAGACGGTATCGAGCGGATTTTTTTCCACGGCCACGAGCTTTGCCCCAGTTTTAGATAGAGCTTTCGTCAGCCGTTCGATGTCATCTTCCGTATGCAGCCATGGATCATAGGCAATCGTCGCACCTTCGCCAGCGTTCTCCGCCAACCACTCGGAAGGGGTCTTTACTGCGCTATCGAAAATGGCGAAGCTCTCACTTGGCACCTGCTGGCTGGCTTGCAAGGTGTAGCGGCCGTCCGTGAAAAAAGCGGCGCTCTCCTTGAGCACGGCGATAAAGCCGGCGGATCCTGTAAAACCGGACAGGAACGCAATGCGCATCGCCGAGGCGGGCACATATTCGCTCTGATATTCGTCCGCCATGGGTACAACGAAGCCGTCATGGCCTTGTCGCGCAAGCTCGGCGCGCAAGGCCTTGAGGCGGACGGCGGAATCGCCGGAAGGAGCCGTCTCTGTCATCAGTCTATAATAGCCGAACCCCGCGTGCGGGGACAGAGGGGAAATCTCAGGCCGTCGCTTGCAGCTTTGGCGAGGTACGGAACAGACTTCCGCGCGTCGGAATCGCTTTCGTGCCGACGAGCGCAGCGGTAACTGTCGTGGTACGGACTTCCATTTTGCGCTCGCCGAATTCAAACTGGTTCGTGGTCGCGAAGGCGGTGGCGACGGGTATTGAGGGATCCAGAACGACGATATCGGGATTTGTTCGCGCGGCTATGGTCAGCGCTTCATTGTAATCTAAGGATATATAGATCGAGCGCGCGCCAAGGACATAGCCGGCGCTCTTAAACTCGCGGGGACCGCCATCGCTGCAGGGTTCTCGCATCGTAAAATTCATTTTTTGAAACCCTTGGCGCTCGAGAACATCCCTTTCGTCCTCGCCGAAATTCTGCGGCTGACAAAGGATCAACATGACGTGCGACTCTTTACTGCGTGGAAGCATTAGCCTTAGCCCTCTTGAGAAGATGGAGTGATGCGAAAGATTATTGCGAAATCCTGCGGATTTTGTTTGCGTAAGTTGCACAAGACCCCGCTTTTTGCAAGTATGTATCTATAGTTAATAATAACATTTATAGGCTTGCTGTGTGACGATGGGGGCCTATGTATGAATTACTGATTTTATCGGGTTTTCCGGGGTTTTTCCCCGCTGGCCCCGGCAGTTTCCCTCGTTTTTCCTAGGAGTTTGAATGTCTTCTCTCGACCGCACCGACGAGCTTTTCTTTACCCGCACCGGCATGGACCGTGCCGTCGTCGAGCAGACCGTCAATGAGGCGCTGCGGGGGTCGGATGACGGCGAGCTTTTCCTCGAATATCGCCAGTCCGAGAGCCTGTCCTGGGATGACGGCAAACTGAAAAGTGCCAGCTTCGACACGAGCCAAGGCTTTGGGCTTCGGGCGGTAGCGGGCGAGGCCACCGGCTATGCCCATGCCGTCAATCTGGATGAGAAGGCGATCAAACGCGCGGCTGAAACCGTGCAGGCGATCAAGGGCGGCCATTCGGGGCATATGGAGTTGCCCCCGCAGGGCACGAACCGCCATTTGTACGATGACATCAATCCGCTCCAGGGGCGTGATTTTTCCGGCAAGATAAAATTGCTACAGGAGATCGACGCTTATGTGCGCGCCAGTGATCCGCGCGTGCATCAGGTCAGTGTCTCGCTGGCCGGCAGCTGGCAGGCCGTACAAATCATGCGGGCCAATGGTTGGCGCGCTTCAGATATTCGACCGCTCGTGCGCCTGAATATTTCGGTCGTGACGCGGGATGGCGACCGCATTGAATCGGGTGGGATGGGCGGCGGCGGCCGTCTGGCCTATGACCGCTGGTTTGAGCCCTCAGAATGGCAACAAATGGCGCAAGAGGCGCTTCGGAAATCTCTCGTCAATCTCGAGGCTATCGACGCGCCGGCCGGAGAAATGACTGTCGTCCTCGGGCCGGGATGGCCCGCCGTGATGCTGCATGAAGCGATCGGCCATGGGCTGGAAGGCGATTTCAACCGCAAGAAAACCTCAGCCTTCGCCGGGCTTATGGGACAGAAGATCGCGGCCGATGGCGTCACCATCGTCGATGACGGCACCATCGATAAACGCCGTGGTTCCTTGACTGTCGATGACGAAGGTACACCCTCGCAATGCACGACACTCATCGAGAACGGTGTTCTGGTCGGCTATATGCAGGATAGGATGAACGCCAGACTCATGGGCGTGAAGCCGACCGGCAATGGCCGCCGCGAAAGCTTCGCGCATCAGCCCTATCCCCGCATGACCAACACGATCATGCGCTCGGGATCGATGACGCCCGAAGAAATCATTGCCTCCGTCAAAAAGGGGATCTATGCGACCGATTTCGGCGGGGGACAGGTCGATATCACCTCGGGCAAGTTCGTCTTTACGGCCAGCGAAGCCTATGAGATCGAGGACGGGAAGATCGGCCGCCCGGTCAAGGGCGCGTCCCTCGTGGGTACAGGCTTCGAGGCCCTCAAGCGTATCCGCATGATCGGCAACGATATGCGAATGGACGGTGGCATCGGAACTTGTGGCAAGCACGGGCAGGGGGTTCCTGTCGGTGTCGGTCAGCCCACCATGCGCATGGACCAGATGACCGTCGGCGGCCGCGGCGCATAATCTTTTTTGCCGCTTTAGCTGCTGATCGCGGCTTTTTTGCCGCCTAATCGCGCTTCATTGAGGAGAGTTCGCGGGACAGCGCCGCTATGGTGGCGCGGATGCGACCATCGGTTTCGGAATCCTGGCCGAGCATGCGTTGCCAAGCGTCGATTTGTGAGCCTAGATGGCGCGCGCGCACGCTGAGATCGTTTTGACGTTTCTTTTCGCCGGCCGCCTTTTCCTCCTCGGTGCGGCGTGAGGCTTCCTGCCGCATGGCCTGCTGCTTTTGCTGATAGACATCCGTGTAGTTATCGGACGTCATTTTTTTCTCGTGCGCGGTCTCGGTCGTTTTGCCCTTATCGAGGCTCACGGGCTTTTCGTTGCCGCCCGTCTTGCTGACCGGCGCAGCGTTGACCGGCACGGCGGGTGACTTCTCAGGAATAGTCTTCGGTACGAAGACGCTGTTTTCCCGCAACGGCAAGTCTTGGTCGCCCGATCCACCAAAAGGATTTTTGCCAGCCATGCGTCGGTCTCCTACCGGCCCGCAGGCCGGTGCTTAATTATTCTAAAGTAAGTCATTTAAAATAAGCTTACCATAAAGAAATCCAGGTTGGCATTGTCGCCTTAGGGGTTAGAATATCGGCGTTTTTTCTGATAAGCAAGAAGGTAGGTATGCGCATACTTCTTACCGGCGCCGCCGGATTTATAGGCTTTCATGTTGCAACTGCTTTGCTGGCGCGCGGCGATACCGTCATCGGCGTCGATAACCTCAACGATTATTATGATGTAGGTCTGAAGCAAGCGCGGCTCGATCAACTCCTCCCGCAAGAAAGGTTTTCTTTCCACAAAAAGAATATCGCCGATCGGGATTTCATGCTGTCGCTCGCAACCTCGGGCGCCACGCATATCGTCCATCTCGCGGCGCAGGCCGGAGTGCGTTATTCGCTGACCCACCCTTATGCTTACGTGGAATCCAATCTTATGGGGCATGTCGTACTGCTCGAGCTGGCCCGCGCTTTGCCCGGCTGCGCCCATTTCGTCTATGCGAGCTCGTCATCGGTCTATGGCGGCAACACCAAAGTACCTTTCGCGGTCGAGGATGCCGTCGAGCAGCCCATCTCCCTTTATGCCGCAACAAAACGTGCGGATGAGCTTATGAGCTGGACTTATGCGCATCTGTTCAAGATACCTTGCACAGGTCTGCGCTTTTTCACCGTCTACGGGCCCTGGGGGCGGCCGGATATGGCGGCATATATCTTTACGCGTCAGATTCTCGAAGGCCAGCCGATCACGGTCTTTAATAACGGCGATATGCGCCGTGACTTCACCTATATCGACGATATCGTTGCTGGCGTCCTGGGCGCCCTCGGCCGGCCGCCGGTTGTGGGCGGATCTGCGGTCCCGGCCCGGCTTTATAATCTTGGCAACTCAAAGTCCGAAAGACTTATGGATTTCGTGGCGACGCTCGAAGCGGCCCTCAACCGAAAGGCTAAAATCGAGTTTGCGCCGCTTCAGGCCGGTGACGTCCCGGAAACCGCCGCCGATATAGCAGCCAGCCAGCGCGATCTCGGCTTTCAGCCGCGCCTATCGATCCGCGAGGGCATTCCGCGCTTCGTCGAATGGTATCGCCGTTATCACCGGCTCTGATCACCCGATATCGAGGATGACAGGCACATGGTCGCTCGGCTTGGGCTCCCAGCCGCGAGCTTCCCGCAACGTCGCGGTGCTCTTGAGCGAACCCACGAGATCCGGCGTCACCCAGATGTGATCGAGCCTGCGTCCTCGATCTGAGGCCTGCCAGTCTTGCGCGCGGTAGCTCCACCAGGAATAGTGTTTCTGGTCATCGGGAACAAAATGCCGCACCGCGTCGACCCAATTATGCGCCTTTTGCCAGGCGAGCAGCTTTTCGACTTCTAAAGGCGTATGCGAGACGACGCCGAGCATTTGCTTATGGGACCAGACATCGTTCTCGAGAGGTGCGACGTTCAGATCGCCTACAAGAATTTTGGGCTTCGATGTATCGTCGCGGGTTTTCCACCAGCTCGCCTTCTCATCGAGGAAGCCAAGCTTGTGCGCGAATTTCGGGTTGGCCTCGGCATCCGGGATATCGCCGCCCGCAGGTACATAGCAGCAATGCACTTCGATGCCGTTAGCAAGGATCGCAAACACATGGCGGCAATCCTCACGCTCTTGCCAAACCCGCGTGCCGGGCTCCGATAGGGGGGTCTTTGACAAGATAGCGACGCCGTTATAGCCCTTCATGCCAAGGATGTGCTGATGGGTATAGCCTTTCGCTGCGATAGCATCGCGCGGGAAAGTATCGTCGATGGTTTTGGTTTCCTGAAGGCAGAGCACGTCCGGCTGGTATTCATCCATCAGCCGCTCGACAAGGCCTATGCGCAAGCGCACCGAGTTGATATTCCAGGTAGCGATGCGCATAGGCGTTGCGATTATTGGTTGGCGTCTTGCTGCTCTTTCAGCTTCTTCTCGACCTCTTCGGCGAAATGCTCAAGGAAGTCCGGATCGATGCCGAAGGTCTCGTGCATATAGCGTTTGACGTCCTCAGGCGGCTCCTTGCCGAAACCCTTTTTCAAAACGCGGCCGAACTTTTCGACATCCACTTTTTCCTTGGCTTCGACCTTTCGGCAATATTCATCGTAAAGGCTTGGTCGGAGACTGACATAGGCGTAGAAATCATGCCCATCGGCCGTGAGTCCCGTGATGAGCTGAATGATGCCGACACGCTCGTCGGCCATTTTCAACTGTTCTGGCGTGTAGGGAGGCTTGTTGGGCGAGACCGCCTCCGGCACCACGTTGTCGGCCATGGCTTGCTTCAAGCCGGCATGGGTATGCGGATGCTTATCAGCCATCAAAGGCTCCCTCAGGTTGGCGATATTATGAAACCGACTGGATCAGTGCGCTGGCGCCGGGTTGTTGAATATACTTGGAGCAACCATGCTGCCGGCCCCCTCGAAAAGTCGTATGCCCAGAGCTACCACTCCCGCAGTCAACAGGCCCTTGAACCCTTTCTGGCCGGTCGCTGCTGCCGCCATCAGGCCGGCGCCGATCGCGTGTCCGGTCTTATTGTCCATGAAGCCCATCCAGCCGGCGAGGCCGCCCAGGGCTCCCGCTACGGTGTCGGCGATCTTGCCGCCACCAAACATGCTGACAAGCGCAGCCGTAGCGCCCGCGCCGATAGCTGCGTTTTCTTTTGAGTCACCGCCGTTAATAAGAGCCTGGAGGAGGTTGGGTTCTGGTTTCTGAGCCATTTTATTCTCCTAAGTTTAAAGTGCTTATCCAATAGTGTTAACTTTATCA
>JALYJG010000011.1:10142-17710 GCA_030775365.1 Pseudomonadota bacterium | reverse complement strand
CCAGCCGACCGAGATAATATCAACCCCTGTGGCAGCTATCGCTCGGACATTGTGCAAGCCGACGCCACCTGATGCCTCCGTGGTGAAGCGGCCATTGACCAGGCGCACAGCCTCCGCGAGTGTAGGCGGCGGCATGTTATCAAGCAGGACCGACTGTATCGGGAGATCCAAGGCTTCGTGGAGCTGCAGAAGCGTATCCACTTCCAGCTCTATTTTCATCGCTGGCCCAACGGCAGTGCGGGCTTTTGTGACCGCGGCTCGAACGCCGCCCGCGACAGCTATATGATTATCTTTAATTAGGACAGCGTCGTAGAGACCAAAACGGTGATTGACGCCGCCGCCGGCCCGAACCGCATATTTTTCAAATAAGCGAAGACCCGGCATGGTTTTTCGCGTGTCACAAATCTGAGCCCGGTGCGGCTGGACCGCTTCGACGAGCGAGCGTGTCGCCGTCGCTATGCCGCTCAAATGACACAAATAGTTTAGCGCGACACGCTCAGCAGTAATAATAGCGTGGGCCGGACCTTCCACAGTCGCGACGACATCGCCTCCGTGCACGGTCGACCCATCGGGGGCTATGACCTTAAAGGTGACCGACTCGTCAAGCAGTTGGAATGCCACGCGGGCAAAGCCACAGCCGGCAACGACCCCGGGCTGGCGGGCGACCAGAGCCCCTTGCCATCGGCGGTCGGGGGGTATGATGGCATTGGTCGTGATGTCGCCAGCTCGACCTAAATCCTCGGCGAGCGCGTTGCGTACAAGCCCTTCGATCAGCATATCCGATGGGGCGACCAGGGGGGCTGTCATAGAGCTGCACCGGCGCTATGCGAAGCTGTCTCCGCTTTGAGCTCAGCTGGCGCCGGGCTGGGCCGCGCCGTCGCCGTGAGGTTTTCAAGGCTAATGGTTTGACGTCGTGCCCATTCTAAGGAGGTGATGGGGAAATCGCTGCGCGTATGGGCGCCGCGGCTCTCGGTGCGCTTGAGGGCAGCCGTAGCGATCAACAAACCGGCAAGCGCCATGCCTGAATGGATCGCGAGTGGCTCGAGCAACCCGATGGCCTTCTGCAGCCCCGCCTCATGGCGCAGCACGCCGAGATGCGCCGACATCGTGTCCCGTATCTCCTGCGAGGCCGGCGATATGCGCGTCGCCTCGTTCGTATGGACTGGCGGTGCGGATGGCCGGGGCCCAAGGCCCGTTTCGAAAGTAGCAACGTCGCGGGCGACGCCCTGACCCGACGTAACCGCTTCGAGCAAAGAATTGCTCGCCAGCCGGTTCGCGCCATGGAGCCCCGTACACGCCACCTCGCCGCAAACCCACAACCCTTTGATATTGGTACGGCCCCGCGGATCACTCACGACCCCCCCCATATGGTAATGCGCTGCCGGCCGCACGGGAATCGGCTGGCGCGCAGGATCCAGGCCCGCCGACCCGCACAAGGCATAGATGAAGGGAAAATCCCGCGGAAACTTTGCGCCGATAGATGTTCGGGCATCGAGATAAACCGTATGACCTTCGAGCATGTGATTCCAAATGGCGCGCGCGACGACATCTCGCGGCTCGAGTTCGGCCCGTCCCTGCCCTTCCATAAAGCGCTTGCCATTCTCGTCGATGAGGACCGCGCCTTCGCCCCGCAAGGCTTCGCTCGCAAGAGGCATCGGGTCGCGGCCGCAATCGATGGCGGTGGGGTGAAATTGCACGAACTCAAGATCGCCAAGCAGCGCCCCTGCGCGAGCGGCTAGAATTAAGCCGGGCCCCCAGGATCCCAGGGGATTGGTGGTTTGCCGCCACAGCGCACCCGCACCGCCTGTTGCCAGAATGAGACGTTGCGTCTCGATGATCGAACGCTCGCCGCCACGTTCGACGACGAGGCCTGTTATCGTGCGGTCCGCCGTACAAAGCTCTGTGGCGCGGACATCTTCGATAACTTCGATGGACGGCGTGGCATTAACGGCCGCGATCAGCGCCTTCATGATCGCAAGACCCGTGCTATCGCCCGCCGCGTGCAGAATGCGCCGCCGGCTATGGCCCCCTTCAAGGCCAAGGCGCCATCCAGTCGCATCATGATCAAAAGCGACACCCTTGCCGAGCAACCATTCGATGACCGCAGGCCCCTGTTCCGTCACCTGCCGCACGACTTCGGCATCGCACAAACCCGCGCCGGCCTTGAGTGTGTCTTCCGCATGAAGTGCTGGGGAATCCTCGTTGCCGACCGCGGCCGCAACTCCGCCCTGCGCCCAAGCGCTGCTAGTCGCATTGCCAAGCTTGCGGGAGGAAAGAAGCAAGACAGGCTCGGGCGCCAGACAAAGAGCCGCCGTCAAACCGGCCAAGCCGGCACCGATAATGACCGGTCTCATTATCCCACCGCAATCATGCGCTCGGTAGCGATGCGCGCGCGTGCCGCCACGTCGTCGGGCACGGTCACGGCATACGTCATGGTCTCAAGCGCCTTACGAATTTTGGGCAAGGTGATGCGCTTCATATGCGGGCAAAGCTGGCACGGCCGAACGAAATCGACGTCGGGCGTGACCGCGGCTACATTATCGCTCATCGAGCATTCCGTCAGCAATACCGCGCGCTTGGGCTTGTTCGTCTCGACCCAGTTTATCATCTCCGCCGTCGAGCCAGCGAAATCCGCAACCTTGGTGACCTCGGGTGGGCACTCCGGATGCGCAAGGACCACGACGCCCGGGTTTTGGTGCCTGAAAAGGGCTACATCTTCGGCGCTGAAACGTTCGTGCACCTCGCAGTGGCCTTTCCAGGTTATGATTTTCACGTTTGTCTGAGCGGCGACATTTTGCGCCAAGTATTCATCGGGCAGCATAATGACTTCGGGGACGCCCAGCGATTCAACGATTTTCTTCGCATTGCCTGATGTGCAGCAGATATCGGATTCGGCTTTGACCGCAGCTGAGCTGTTCACATAAGTTACGACGGGCACGCCCGGATACCTCGCGCGCATCTGCCGGACATCTTCGGCCGTGATGGACTCCGCCAGGGAGCAGCCGGCTTTTAGATCGGGAATGAGAACGGTGCGCGAAGGATTGAGGAGTTTGGCCGTTTCAGCCATAAAATGCACGCCCGCCACGACGATCACATCGGCCTTCACTTTGACCGCTTCGCGCGCCAAGAGCAGAGAATCGCCCCTTATATCCGCGACGCCGTAATAAATCTCGGGCGTCATGTAGTTATGCGCGAGGATAATCGCGTTGCGCTCGACCTTCAGACGATTAATAGCATCAACGTCGTCGGCGAATGCCGCCCACTCCGCATGCGGAATGACCGACTTTACCTTCTCGTAGATCGACGCCGTACGCTTGAGCGCCTCGGCGATATTCGGCTGGACAATGCCCATTCATGCCCCTTTCGGCAGCAAAGCATAGACCGGATAAGCTGAAAGCGCCATAAGTGCGGTCGTAATGATCGGTAAATATAACGGCCAAAAAAGCGGTTTGCTCCGCAATACTCATATAGGCGCTATTGGCGATTATTTCACTAGGAAAGCAGTAGGTAGAGAAAAAATTTTGTCAACGCTTTCCGAGGGCTTCCGGGGCCCGAAACAAGCGTTTCCGCGCGGTTGTTAGTCGCGGCTTGAGCTTTTCGTATTCTTATCGACCTGGTCCAGAAGGTATCCGGCCGCCGCACCGACCACCCCACCGATGGCGGTCCCGCAGGGGATGCACCCGCCCGTTAACACGATACCAACAGTTCCTATAATAGCCCCAGTGGCCCCGCCCGAGAGCGTACGCTGCTGTGTATCATCCATTCCGGCACAGGCCGTTAAGGCTAAAAGGGCGACCGCGGCCGCGACGCTTGCCATCCGGCGAACAACATGGCGGGGGACAACATGGCGGGGGACAATTTGGCGCATGCAATAACCGAAAAAGAGAGACTTTGGCGAAGAGGGCGAATACGAAGTTATCGGACGAAATTGGTAAATTTTTAGTAACTTTTCGGCCACGACCCAGTGTCTTAACGCTGCCCTCCGTTATTGACCATATATTAGCGACTTCTGCTTAAAGTCGGCCGGTAGCCTTAGAGCCCCCAAGCCTCATGACCCGGTTTCTTTCCGCAAAAGACTGCTTATCGCTGCGCAACCCTCTGGGCTCGGCGCCGCCACGTTTGTGGCAGCCCTCACTTCTGGTCGCGGTGTTTTTGGTACTGTCAGGCCGCTTGTCGCCGAGCTGGGCGGACGCAGTGGTAACCCCCGACGCCTTGTCGGGTGCATCAACGAGCGCGATCGACGGACTGATTTTCGGCCTCTTCATGGGCGTCGTGCTCACAGCAGCGGCCTACCTGTTCTTCATTTGGATCGTTATGCGCGACCGGGGCCAGGTCTCCCTTATCTGCCTTCTGATGTGCCTTGGCGCCTACATTGCGAGCACGAACACGTTGCTCATGGATCCTGCCGGACTGCACACGCCGGCCGCGCGGGGACTGCTGAGCAATTACAGCCTGATCTTTTCGTGCCTCTTCAGCGTGCTCTTCACCTATTATTTTCTCGAGCTTGATCTGAACAACCCGATGTTCATCAAGCCGATGATCGCCATCAGCATTCTGTTGCTGTTTTTGCTTCTCTATTCGATCTTTGATCAAAATCTCGCGCACTTCGCTTTACCAGCCATAGCCGCCTTGACGATTGGCCTCGTCCTCGCCGCAGGCATTTCCTGTCTGCTGCAAGGCATTAGCGGCAGTTTCATGCACATTGTGGCCTTTATCTTTTTTCTGACCGGCGTGCTGGCTGAGCCCTTGTATGATCTGGGCGTCATCGTTCATCTCGACAGCGTCAACAAACTCATCTACGCCGCCTTTTCGACCGCCGCCCTCATGTTCGCGATCGTCATTGCTAGCCAGTTCGCGGCGCGGCAGGAAGAAAAGGAAAAGGCGCTCGCGGTCAGCAACGAGCGTTTTACGCTGGCTACGCGCGGGGCCAATGAAGGTCTTTTCGACTGGAACCTGACCACGGGGGAGGTCTTCTTCTCCGAACAGTTTCGCCGCATTCTCGGCCAGCGCTTTGAAAACAAGCCGGAAAGCCTAAAAAAATGGATCCGGCTTGTGGCGCCAAACGATCGAAGGGTCGTTCGCGAGGCGATACGCCGGTTCCGGCGCAATCCCGAGGTCAGCATTATCAACCTCGAATACCGAGCGACGACGAAACCGGGTGAGCGCCGCTGGCTGCACTCAAAGGCGGTCGCGGTGCGCGATGCCGCAACTCATAAAATCACCCGTCTCGTCGGCTCGACCAGCGACATCACATCGCGCAAGCAAAGCGAGGTTGCCCTGCGGGCCAGCGAAACCCGCTTCCGGAGCATTACCGAGGCGCATCCTGTGCCCGTCATGATCGTCGGACTTAACAGCAACACAGTACTCTATGCGAGCCCAGGCGCGGAAGAGTTGCTAGGCCTGCCGCAAGACCGACTGCTGCGGCATTCATTCTCTGATTTTCTCGCCGGCGACGACATGTGGCGTGAAATCGTCGAGGCGATGCGGCACGGCCACGAAATCAATCTCAAGGAAATACATCTCAGGCGCGGCAGCGGCAACATCCTCACGACTGCGCTTTCAGCGCGCCGGATCAGCTATCAAGACGAAGATTCGATGGTGATCGGCCTTTACGACCTCACCGAGCGCAAACAAGCCGAAGCGCAAATTGCCCGCCAACAGGAAGTCCTGCAGCAGACCGAAAAGATGGCGGCCCTGGGCGGTCTTTTAGCCGGCGTCGCGCATGAATTGAACAACCCCCTTTCGGTCATTGTCGGCCAATCAACCTTGCTGATGGAAGGTTCACCCGAACCCAAGGTCGTGGCGCGCGCCGACAAGATCTTCAAGGCCGCCGATCGCTGCTCGCGCATCGTCAAGAGCTTCCTGGCTTTGGCGCGCCGGAAACCACCCGAACGAAAGCCAATCGATATCAACGGCATCATCAATGCGACGCTGGATCTTCTTGGCTACCAGATACGCATGGAGAACATTCAAGTCATTCTGAACCTGACTCCCGATTTACCAGAAGTCACCGGCGACGGCGACCAGCTCACTCAGGTGGTCACCAACCTCATCATGAACAGCCTGCAAGCCATGCAAGCCTGGCAGGGCAAGAAGCAATTGACGATCGCTACCGTGCGCGACGGTGCGGATCACGTCGCCATTAGCGTGGCCGATACCGGTCCCGGCGTTTCCCCGGAATTGCGCACCAAAATTTTCGAACCCTTCTTCACGACCAAGGGCGGCACGGGTGGTACAGGTGTCGGTCTTTCGTTGTGCCTCAACATCGTGGCGTCCCACGGCGGGCGCCTCACGGTGGAAGATACCCCTGGTGGAGGGGCAACCTTTATCGCATCGGTGCCGACAGGTGCTGCCGCGATCCAAACCGAAAGCGCCACAACGGCCGATACACCGGTTGCGCTTGAGACCCTCAGTATCCTGCTCGTCGACGACGAAGTGGAACTGGCACAAACGCTGGCGGACCTGCTGGAGCCAGAGGGCCATCATATCGATATAGCGATCAATGGCGCCATCGCCGTGGAAAAGTTGCAAAAAGCGACATATGACGTCATCATAAGTGATCTGCGGATGCCGGTTATGGACGGCCCCGGGCTCTATCTCGCCTTAAGGAACGAATTCCCTGCTTACCTCAAGAGAATCCTATATGTTACGGGTGACACGCTGTCGGCGCACGTCCAGGAATTCCTCAAGGAAAACCCCGTGCCCGTTATCGAAAAGCCCTACCGACTAAAAGATGTACGCCGTGCCGTCGCTGCGCTTATCAAAGAGAGCGGCAAACACGTGACCTAGGTCACCGCGGCTGCAGGTTTTTGTTAGAGAAGAGATCATTCCAATGCGCATGTTGGTCATCGACGACGAAGAAGATATCTGCGAGATCATCGCGGAGGTTGGTACCAATCGGGGCCTTGAGGTCAAGACCCTTAGCAATACCGAAAACGTATCATCGGTGTTGTCGAGCTTTAAGCCGGACTTCATCATGCTGGATCTCATGATGCCGGGCACCGACGGCGTGGAATTGCTGCGGCTGCTTTCAGAACACACGAAGGACGCTAAGCTTTGTCTGATTAGCGGCAGCGACGCCCGCGTCCTCAACAGTGCGCGGCGCCTCGGCAGCGCCCACGGGCTTGACGTGGTGGCGGCGATGGAAAAGCCGCTCGACATGACCGTATTGACGACCCTGCTCAGCAAAATCGCGGGCGAGGACAAAGGCCAGGACGCCGGTGACATGGCCCACGCCATTGCCTCGGGTCAATTCACTTTGTACTACCAGCCGGTCGTGGAGATGGCGACACACCGGGTCAAAGGCGTTGAAGCCCTGGCACGCTGGACCCACCCGCATCGCGGCATGTTAATGCCGGATGCTTTTCTCGAACAGGTCGTCAACGACGGTCTAATGCAGGCGTTGACGGATATGGTGGTGCTAACCTCCGTCAAGCAGGCGGCACAATGGCACAACATGGGCGAAAACCTCACGCTATCCATGAATGTGACCGCGTCGGCGCTTCTTGATCTTACCCTGCCCGACCGAATCGCCGAACTCTGCACGAAGTACAAGGCCCCGCCCGAAA
>JALYJG010000011.1:9755-10132 GCA_030775365.1 Pseudomonadota bacterium | reverse complement strand
CTCATCCTCGAGGTCACGGAGACGGAAGCTATGCGCGACGTGACCCGCACAATGGATGTTCTGCTGCGCATGCGCATCCGCAACATCGGCGTCGCCATCGACGATTTTGGCACTGGCCATTCCTCTTTGCGCGAACTGCAGCGCATGCCGTTCAGCGAGATGAAGATCGACAAAAGTTTCGTGACCGATCTGGCCCGCAACAAGGATTGTGACATGATCGTCAACGCGGTCATCGATCTGGCGCATAATCTGGGACTTAAGGTCATTGCGGAGGGCGTTGAAGACGAAGCCGCGTGGGATATTCTGACCCGCAAAGGTTGCGATTATGCGCAAGGCTATTTCATGGCGAAGGCGATGCCGGTCAAAGAGTTCACGCT
>JALYJG010000011.1:0-9745 GCA_030775365.1 Pseudomonadota bacterium | reverse complement strand
TTGGCTGGACGAGTGGCGTCGCAAGCATCCCGTCAGAGCCAGCTAATCTTCCTTGATGATGGCCGTGTTACCCCCATCATGAAACTCGATGCGCAAAAGATCTCCGTTGCGGAACTGCTTGTGACTCGTCACAAGGCGGCCTTGCTCGTCCTTGACCAAAGCATAGCCTCGCTCAAGAACAGCCTTATGCGACAGGTGTTTCAACTCGGCGCCTAACAAGCGTAGCTGGTTTTCCCACCGCCGGCAATTCTCGCGCCACGCAGTTTTTTTTCGCTTGTCAAAATTGGCCAGACGCTCGGCGCCTAGATTTAAGTAGCTCTGGGGGGACTGCAATCGCGCGGCCGTTTCGGCCAGGTTGCTCTGTCGGCGCTCAAGGAAAGTCTTGCCCGCCCGGTCGAGCCGTCCAAATTTCTCCTGCGCCTCTTGCTCCCGCAGCTTGAATAGATCGAGCGGCGAGGGTAGCTTAACGAACGCTTCCTTCACATTCCCTTGCCGGCGCTCTCGTCCGCTGTCCCAGGCCATGTGTAGACGCTCAACACGTTCATCAAGTCTTTGCGCCAAGGGTTCAATGACGCGCGCCGGGTCACCGAGTGCCCGCTCGGTCAGTGACAGGCGCTCCCGTCTGTCCTGCAGAATTCGGCGTGCGCTCTGTAAAAGCCTCGTGCCCTTTTCCATGACCTGCGCGAGCAACTGCGCTCGTACTGGGACGGCCATCTCCGCGGCAGCCGTCGGCGTGGGCGCACGGATATCGGCAGCATAATCGATCAAAGTCGTATCTGTTTCATGTCCGACGGCCGAGATCAGCGCGATATGGCTGGCCGCAGCCGCGCGCACGACGATTTCTTCGTTAAAAGGCATCAGATCCTCGACCGACCCGCCGCCGCGCGCGACGATCAAGACATCCGGGCGGGGAATATTCCCGCCTTCCGGCAAGGCATTGAAGCCTTCAATGGCCGCCGCTATTTGCTCGGCAGCGCCCGGCCCCTGGACCGCCACAGGCCAGACCATGACCCGACGCGGGAAACGGTCTTCCAGCCGATGCAGGATGTCCCGTATCACGGCTCCCGTCGGCGAGGTTACGACGCCAATCACGCCCGGCAGGAACGGTAGTTCCTGCTTCCGGCTTGCATCGAAAAGACCTTCGCTCGCCAGTCTTAACTTTCGGTCCTCGAGCATCTTCAGAAGCGCGCCCATCCCCGCGAGCGCCATGCCCTCGATTACCATCTGGTACTTTGATTGCCCCGCGTAAGTCGTCAGGCGCCCTGTGCAGATCACTTCCATGCCCAGCACGGGTTTGATCGCTAACTTGCTGACCTGCCCGCGCCAGCAGACGGACGAAAGAATGGCCCCTTCATCCTTAAGCGTAATATAAAGGTGCCCGCTGGAATGCAGTTTGCATTCAGAAATTTCTCCGCGCACGCGCACGAGCCCGAAGGTGTCCTCGACTGTCTTTTTGAGAAGCTTGGATATTTCGCTGACGCCATACTCCGGCAAATTACTCCCAGGCGCGGGGGTGGCGAATAAATTGGATTGTGCATCGGGTTCAGGCATGGTGAAATCTTAGCGCAGCTGTCGTCGTGGCGAAAGCGCGTATCCACGGCGTGGCCGCCCTTGACCGACAGAATTGGAGCGCCGATATGAAAAAATGTCTGGCCCTGTTGATGGTCCTGGCCTTAGCCGCCTGCATCGATGTCGAGGATTTCGGCCCGGCCTGGGACAAAACATTCGTCGATCCGGATATTGCAGGTTCGTGGCTGCGCCTGCGTCCTCAAGCCGCAGATATGGCCCATGACTATCCTGAAGGACAAAGGTGGATCTTTCTAGACTCTAACAGCGCCTATTCACTGCACACACATATCGACGGAAAAAAGGATGACCCGCCGGTCTATCCAGTCAAGACGCTGGCCGCCGGGGCCTACCGTTTCCTGGCCAGCGGCGAGTGGAAGGGCCCAGCGTTCGCGGGCGCCATCATTCGTTACGCTCTCAAAGACGGAGTCCTGACGCTTTATACGCTGAACTTCGAAGACACAGGGAAATTCCTTGAAAAAACTTACCCGCATGCCCACAACATCGGTCGGGAACCTGGTTGCCGGCCGACGGCCGCGCAAGACTGTCCTGTGCGGATTACGCGGTTCGACGACGACGTCTTGGAAGCCCTGGCGGGCATCCCTGACGAGCCGAACTATTGGCGCGCCTATATCAAGCTTGGGCGTCTAGCAAATTAGGAGAAGCGCAGATGAATATCCTGGTCATCGGTTCTGGCGGGCGCGAGCATGCGCTCTGCCGCTCGATCGCATCCTCGCCTTTGTGTGAAGCGTTATATTGCGCGCCCGGCAATGCCGGTATCGCAACATTGGCAGAGTGTCTGCCGATCCAAGCGGATAATACGGCCGAGCTCGTCGCCGCAGCCGGGGCCCGTGGTATTGATTTCGTGATCATTGGGCCCGAAGTCTCGCTGGCTCTCGGCTTGGCTGACGCCTTGCGTATGGCGGGCATCGTCTGTTTTGGCCCAAGCAAGCGCGCCGCCGAAATCGAGAGCTCCAAAGGTTTCATGAAGGATCTTTGCGCCCGTGCCGGCGTGCCCACAGCGGCCTACGAACGCTTCACCGACTCAGAGGCGGCCAAGATATATGTGAGGCGACAAGGGGCGCCAATCGTGGTCAAAGCCGACGGGCTCGCCGCAGGGAAAGGCGTAACAGTTGCGATGACGGTGGATGAGGCTCTGGCTGCCATCGATGACGCGATGGTCAAGAAAGCCTTCGGGGATTCCGGGGCTTCGCTTGTGATCGAAGAATTCATGGAGGGCGAGGAAGCGAGTTTCTTCGCCTTGTGCGACGGCGAGATCGCGGTGCCTTTCGCGGCGGCGCAAGACCATAAGACGGCCTATGATGGCGATAAAGGCCCCAACACGGGTGGCATGGGGGCTTACTCGCCGGCGCCGGCGGTCGACGAGGCGATGCAGGCGCGCATCATGCGCGAGATCATAGCGCCGGCGGTCCGGGCCCTGCGCGACGCGGGCCGCCCCTTCACGGGCGTACTGTTTGCTGGGCTCATGATCACGAAAACAGGCCCGCGGCTTATTGAATTCAACGCGCGGTTCGGCGACCCGGAGACGCAGGCGATACTGCCAAGGCTGAAATCTGATCTGTTATCTCTACTGTACGCGGCGAGCAAAGGGATGCTGGACGGAATCGACATTCAGTGGCACGACCGCGCTGCGCTATGCGTGGTCATGGCGGCAGAAGGTTATCCAGGCACTCCGCGAAAGGGCACCATTATTCGGGGCCTCGACAAGGCCGGGGCAGTTCCTGATACATTCGTCTTCCACGCCGGTACCGAGAAGGACGCGTCCGGCGCTTTTGTCGCCACCGGAGGCCGGGTCCTTGGGATTACCGGATGGGGCGGGTCGATTGCCGAGGCGCAACAGAAGGCCTACCAGGCCCTTGATACGATCGACTGGCCGGAAGGGTTCTGCCGCCGCGACATCGGCTGGCGCGCGATCGAGCGGATCCGAGCGGCCTAAGTTTTCTTCAGGCAGCCATCTGGATCAGCAGTTGGGAACAGAGGGTAACGTCCGGCGTTCCGGTTCGTTTCACGGCAGCCTCGGCCTCATAGAGCCGCTCAAGCGCGCGCGCGATCTTTGGCATGGGCCAGCGGGCCAACTGGGCCGCCATAGCGTCCGCATATTTCCAGAATACTGGCGGCTGTAAGCGCTTGACGGCTTCAACAGCACTTGCGCCCTTGTGCATCTGGTCGCGTGCCCATTGCAGACGCATGAAATGGCGCTGCGCTGCCCGCAGAACCGCGACCGGGGAGGTCTGCTCTTCAAAGAGACGATCGATTAGAAGCCGCACTTTTCGCGCATCCCCAAGACCCACCGCGAACACAAGATCGTCAAGTTCAGCCGCGCCCGCATCCTGGACAACGGCGCGAACGTCCTCCATGGAGATACTGTCTTGGCCTTTTGCGTACAGAGCGAGCTTCTCGAGCTCGCTGCGCATAGCGGCCCTGTCCGGCGGCAAAATCTCGCATAGAAACCCGATCACATCGCGCGGCGCCCGAAGGCGCTCGGCTTGCAGTATGTCGGCAACAATCCGTTGCCGCGCAGGTCCTTCCTCGACATAACAAGGCAAGGCCACTGCCGCCTCGCCAGCGTTCTCACTGACCCCGCGCAGCTTCGAACGCTTTTCGAGATCGCCGGCTTCGATAATCAAAAGACTGTCCGATGCCGGCGGATCGGCAAGGATCGCGGCCAAGGGAGCCGCCACGCCCTCCGTCGCTTGTTGCACGCGAACGAGCCGCCGCCCGCCGCCGAGAGCCTGCGCCCCCATTTCGTCCAAGAGCCTTTGCGGATCCTCGGCAATCATGGGGCCGGTCAGCAGCGCCACCCGGAAGGGGTCATGCAGATCTGCAACGACCTTCTTTGCTAGCCCGTCCGAGCGCTCCCGCACGAGACCGGCATCCGGCCCATAGAACAGAACGGCGCGCACGGCCGGATCCGGTCTTTCGAGAAACGCGTTGATTCGGGCCGGAGGAAGCTTCATACCAAAACGTATTATAACGCCCTTGTGAGCTCAAGTCGTTTGGCGATCGTGTGGATCGGACACGGCTCGACGCATGACCGGCCATGCGGCCCTTGCCCTGAGCATGCATGGGCGGGCTGCCTCTGGAATGCTGCCGTGAGCCGTGTGCGCCGGGTCAGGTCCTAGGTAACGGACCTCGGTCTAGCAGATTACGTTGAATATTGGGGCCAGCACAATTTGAACGGGGATCGGCGCTATTTGGCTCGCAAAAATTCCTTTTCAAAAAGTTAACAAACCCTTGAAGTCGGTACCAAACTACACTATCTAACCGCTAGTTGCCTGCGGCCGGCTTTATCCCCGCCCCACGGGCAGAAACGCCTACTGGGCCCCGGCTCGTGTCGAGTCGTTGCAGACCGTAGGCGATTTCGTAACAAAAACAGATATGTTCGTAACCGAAGGAGCAAGAAAATGAAATTCCGTCCCTTGCATGACCGTGTCGTTGTCCGTCGCATCGAAGGCGATGAACGTACCGCCGGCGGCATCATTATCCCTGACACCGCGAAAGAAAAGCCACAAGAAGGCGAAGTCATCGCCGTCGGCGCGGGCGCTCGTGACGAAAGCGGCAAGATCGTCGCCCTGGATGTCCGGGCCGGTGATCGCGTTTTGTTCGGTAAGTGGTCGGGCACCGAGGTCAAGATTGATGGCGAAGACCTCCTGATCATGAAGGAATCCGACATCATGGGCGTCATCGAAGGCACGTCCGGCAAAGCACGCAAGGCCGCTTGAAACAAGCGTTTGAATTAATCCACTCGAAAGGTAAATAAAATGGCAGCCAAACAAGTTATCTTCAGCGCCGACGCACGTGAGAAAATGCTGCGTGGCGTTGATATCCTCGCCAATGCGGTGAAGGTCACGCTGGGACCAAAGGGTCGCAACGTCGTCATCGAAAAGAGCTTCGGCGCACCGCGCATCACCAAGGACGGCGTAACGGTCGCCAAGGAAATCGAGCTTTCCGACAAGCTCGAGAACATGGGCGCCCAGATGGTGCGCGAAGTCGCATCGAAGGCCAACGACAAGGCCGGCGACGGCACCACGACAGCGACAGTTCTGGCGCAATCCATGGCGCGGGAAGGCCTGAAGGCCGTGGCCGCCGGCATGAATCCGATGGACCTCAAGCGCGGGATCGAAGCCGCCGTTGAGAAGGTCGTCGAAGATCTCAAAGACCGCTCGAAGAAGGTTTCGAGCAACGCCGAAATCGCCCAGGTTGGCACCATTTCCGCCAACGGCGACAAGGAAATCGGCGAAATGATCGCCAAGGCTATGGAGAAGGTCGGCCATGAATCGCCGATCACGGTCGAGGAAAACAAGAGTTTAGAAACTGAGCTGGAAGTCGTCGAAGGTATGCAGTTCGACCGCGGTTACCTCTCCCCCTACTTCGTTACCAACGCCGAGAAAATGGTGTGCGAGCTGGACAGCCCGTTCATCCTGTTCCACGAAAGCAAGCTCTCCGGTCTGCAGTCGTTGCTGCCGGTACTCGAAGCCGTTGTCCAGTCGGGCAAGCCGCTGGTCATCGTGGCCGAAGAAGTCGAAGGGGAAGCGCTGGCAACCTTGGTTGTCAACAAGCTCCGCGGCGGCCTCAAGGTGGCTGCGGTCAAGGCTCCGGGCTTCGGCGATCGTCGCAAGGCGATGCTGGAAGACATGGCGATCCTTACCGGCGGACAGGTCATTTCCCAAGACCTCGGCATCAAGCTGGAAAACGTCACGCTCGATATGCTCGGGACGGCCAAGAAAGTCCGTATCGACAAGGACAACAGCACCATCATCGACGGCGCTGGCAAAAAGAAGGATATCGAAGCACGTTGCAACCAACTGCGTCAGCAGATCGAGGAAACCTCGTCTGACTACGACAAGGAAAAGTTGCAAGAGCGCCTTGCCAAACTTGCAGGCGGCGTCGCTGTCATCCGCGTCGGCGGTGCAACCGAGGTCGAAGTGAAAGAACGCAAGGATCGCGTTGATGATGCGATGCACGCTACCCGTGCGGCGGTTGAAGAAGGCATTATCGCCGGTGGCGGTGCAGCTCTTCTTTACGCAACCCGCGCGATCGAGAAGGTGCGTGTCGCGAATGACGATCAACGCCGTGGCGTTGATATCGTACGTCGCGCCCTCGAAGCTCCGCTCCGCCAGATCGTGGATAATGCCGGGGTCGACGGCTCTGTCGTTGTGGGCCGCATGCTGGACCAGAAGGACACCAACCATGGTTACGACGCGCAAAAAGGCGAGTATTGCGATATGATCAAGTCGGGGATCGTCGATCCGACGAAGGTCGTTCGCATCGCTCTCGAAAGTGCGGCATCGGTAGCCGGCCTTTTGATCACGACCGAAGCCATGATTGCCGAGAAGCCGGAGAAGAAGTCCGGTGCCGGTGGTGGCGGCGGCGGCGGCATGGGCGGCATGGGCGGCGGTATGGGCGACATGGACTTCTAAGTCGTCCTAAATCAAGTCCGTTACGAACGGAAGGGCTGCGGGTTGTTCCGCAGCCCTTTTTTCTTGGAGAATCTGCCTGCGGCGGCAGTATAATCGCGCCAACTTCCTGAGCGCCAAAGGTCCCTCCTCCATGAACGGCATCTCGCCCCTCGACCAGCTCATTCACTTACTTGCTAAGCTGCCTGGGCTAGGACCTCGCTCCGCTCGGCGCACCGCCTTGCATCTTCTCAAGCGCCGCGAAGCCCTCATGCATCCGCTCGCTGAAGCCATGGGAATTGCCGCCACCCAGGTGCAGAACTGCTCCCTCTGCGGCAATCTCGGCGTTAGCGAACCCTGCGAAATCTGCAACGACCTGTCCCGGGACCGGAGCGTCATTTGCGTGGTTGAGGATGTGGCCGATTTGTGGGCGCTCGAGCGAAGCCACGCATTTTGCGGCCTCTATCATGTGTTGGGCGGTACGCTCTCCGCGCTAGACGGCGTCCGCCCGGCCGATTTGCGTATCCACGAATTGCTGGCCCGTACCCGCGACGATGATGTCAAAGAGGTCATCTTGGCGCTCAATGTGACGGTCGAAGGCCAGACCACGGCGCATTACGTGGCGGAGAAATTAACTGAAGCCGGCGTATCGGTAACGCGGCTCGCCCACGGCCTTCCGGTGGGCGGTGAATTGGATTATCTCGATGACGGGACCCTGATGGCCGCTTTGAATGCGCGGCGCAAAACGTCAGGCAGTTTATAGCGTTGGAACTCGCAGCGTTTGACAGCTCACACTGCCTCGCGGGATAGCTTCGCTACGGATATCGTAGTTGTCGAGCTCATCGGTTGCTGACGGATCGTGCGTGCCGCTAGCAACATAGAAGCGCTTCCCCTGCGTAAAACTTTTGGGTTTTCCGGTACAGATGTCGAAAAACGTCTTGCTCGGCAGCGTTGTGAGCTCCAGCGGAGCGTCCGTTTCCGAAATGCCCGCATCGACCAGCGTTTGGCCCCGGTACCATTTGATCACATACTGTAAGCCCTCGCCCTTGGTCGCGGGCGCCGAAGGCGCGTGGGTGGCCGCGGGCGGGGGCGGGGATGCTACCTGAACCAACTTGATGGGCGCTTCATCCACGACAGGCAATGAGCGGTGGGTGCAGGCGGCAGCGGCGAGAAAAAAAACAGACCCGGCAGCTATATTTAATTTTCGCGCCATATCGACCCTCAGGTTATCGATCTTCACTTTATGGCTATATAGTAATCCCGGAAACCGCATTGGGCAATTGGCGAGGGTTACCGCCAGGCCCGGCCCATGCTGAGGCATGTTGCAGTGCAGAGTAGATAGCCGACCCTCTTATTTGCTATGTAGGGGACGTGTCCGATTCCACCACCCCCGCGAGCCTTGAGGCCGCCTGGCAAGACCGTATCGCTGCTGGCGATATAAGCTTTGATGCAGCGCAGCGCGAAGCGCTAAAGGTCGTACAGGAATTTGCGGATCGCCTGGCCCCTCGCGCGCCGCAAGGCCCCGGCTGGCTAAGGGCTCTGCTCGGCGGCGGGGCACGCACCCCCGTCAAGGGTCTTTATCTTTACGGTGGCGTCGGGCGCGGCAAGACGATGCTTATGGATCTGTTCTTTAGCCATGTGCCGATCGAGAAGAAGCGGCGCGTACATTTCCACGCCTTTATGCTGGAAGTGCAGGAACGGCTGTTCCAATCTCAAAAAACACATACCGACGCCATTCTGCCCGCCATCGCGGCCGATCTCGCTAAAGAGGCGCGGCTTTTATGCTTTGACGAGTTTCATGTGAGCAATATTGCGGATGCGATGATACTCGGTCGGCTGTTCGGCGCTCTTTTTGATGCCGGGGTGGCGCTCTTTGCTACATCGAACTGGCGTCCCAATGAATTGTACCGAAACGGACTGCAGCGTGACCGCTTCCTGCCCTTCATCGATCTCATTGAAACGCATATGGTTGTCCACCATCTCGAAGGAACGGTCGACCATCGCTACGAGCAGATGCGGGGCCTACCAATCTGCTATTATCCGCTCAATGAAGAAGCGACGAGAAAGCTGCAAGGCCTCTTCCTGCAACTTACGGACGAGGTGGCACCCCAACCCATTGATTTGCCATTGCAGGGCCGGACCCTGCGCATCGTGCACGCCGCCAAAGGCGTGGGATATTTCAATTTCGACGAGCTCTGCGGCCGGCCCCTTGGGGCCGCGGACTTCCTCGCCATTGCCCGGTGCCTGCACACCATTCTGATTGACGGCGTGCCCATTATGCAGGCCGAGCGCCGCGATGAAACTATTCGCTTCATGACTTTGATCGACGCACTGTACGAGGCGAAGGCGAAATTGTTTATCACGGCCGCAGCAGCGACCGACAAATTGGCGCCGACTGGTGAGCATGCCTTTGCTTTTCAGCGCACGCTCAGCCGGATTGCTGAAATGAGTGGCACCGAGTACCGCCAGAAACCGCATTTAAGCGAAACCTGAGGCGCGGTCGCCCCATTGAGCGGTGAGCTGCAAATAGAGGCCGCTCCTCTTGCTTCGGTTCGTCGTTTGGAAGAATGGGCGCTCAGGCGGTTCCTTCGCGGCAACTGCTCTTCATGGCATCTTGGGCACGGCACGCGTTGCGAAGACGGGTTTCATAATCCTTGCCGACGGCTGCCTGCGAACAAATCTGTGCGGCCTTCTCAATTTCGAGGAGGCATTGATAGGCTGCGGAAGCCCCTAATTTTTTTTCAAGATCAACGAAACTAAAC
>JALYJG010000010.1 GCA_030775365.1 Pseudomonadota bacterium | reverse complement strand
CGCCGTGCACCTTTTCAAACTGCGGACTCGACAGGATCAGCAGGCGCGGCTGGATGTAGCGCTCGATTTTGCGCATCCAGACGATGCTTTGCTCGAGCCCCCGGACGAGAGCGGCGCCTGGAATCGTCCATTGGCGGACGAAGCGAGGAAAAACCGGCACCGGCAAGCCCAAGACCATTTGCACAGCCAGCACGATCATCGGCACCCCGAACAAGATCGAGACGAGGGGCAGCATAAATATGACGATATTCAAAAGCGACAGCACCAGCATCAGAAAGGCAAAGCCACGGACGCCGAACGTTTCGAGGATCTGGCCGATGCTGACACGCTCTTCATGCAACGCCCCGTCCAGCAGGGCGCGCATGAGCTCGGAGATGCGCTCGGGTCGATTGGTCACGTTTGTAGGGGGAGGATTCACATCCTTAATCAGGCGGCCCGGGCTTTTGCCGCCGGCAACTCGGGCATGGCGGCGATGGCTTCGTCGGACAGCTTGGTCGCTGACGCGTCGTCAAGGCGCTCGGCTAAGGTTTTGCGCACCAGGCTCATGGCCATATCGACAGCCACGGTCCGCACCTTAGCGAGAGCCTCATGCTCACTGAGGGCAATACGTTCGAGCGCGTGCTGCTCGTGGCGGGCTAAGAGAGACTTAAGGTTGGCCGCGGCCTCCTGCTGCAGGCGGCTGGCTTCGTCCTTGGCGTGCTTAACGATACTGTCCGCTTCGGCAAGTGCCGCAAACTTCTTCGCTTTGGCATTGGCAAGCGCGGCCTCTGCCTCAAGACGCAAACTCCGGGCTTCCTCAAGTTCGTCCCGGATCTTATTGATCTCCCCGTCAATCCACTCGAGGCCAGGCTTGCGAACAAAGACCCAAGCCACGAGCAGGAAGAGGACGTAAGCTACGGCGTAGAAAAAGATCGGATCGTTCAGAAGGCCGCTCATGCTTTCACCTGCAACTTAAGGCCCGCAACTTTTTCGATCGCCGCGTTCGCTGTGTCGACGACTGTTCCCTGAAGCTCCCCGATAGCGGCGTCGCGCGCCGATGCAATCCTTGCCTCAGCCTCTTGCACGCGCTTCAGCAAAATTTGTTGCTGTGCGTGCTGGCTATCGATCGCCTCTTTCGCTGCCTGAGCCCGGATCTCACTCACCGCGTGTTGCGCGGTCGCCCGGGCCTCGAGCAGCGTCTTCTCATAGAGCGCTATCGTTTTCTTTGCGGCCTCGTTGGCAGCAGCGGCGGCTGTCAGATCCGCCTGGATAAGCTTTTGCCGTTTGTCTTGAGTTCGAGCAACGCCTGGAAGAGCGAAACGAGACATCAACACGTAGAGAACGGTAAAAGATATCACCAGCCAAAAAATCTGACCGACAAAGAAATGCGGATTGAGCGGCGGTAACCCGGCCTTTTGGGCCGCTTCCGATTCGGCCGCGCATAGCGGCGCGGCGGCGAGGAGAACAACCCCCGCCGGCAGAAGCGTCAAGATATGCCGCGTTAACCGCATCGCGCGTCCAGTCCCTTAGACGACCAACATCAGCATGATTGCGACGACAAAGCAGAGCAGCAATACGAGCTCGGTTGCGGCAAAGCCGATGAAACCGATTTGCTTGTATTTGGCTTCTGCCGCCGGGTTCCGGGCCAAGGCGCCGAGCCATGCCGAGAAGATCATGCCCATGCCGAGGCCGGCACCGAGCGAACCGATCATCGCTACGCCCGCGCCCAGTAACTTGATTGATGCACCTTCCATAGAAAAACTCCTGCTGTTGTTAAAGGTTAAAACTCATTCTTAATGCATTTCCAGCGCATCCCGCAGGTACACGGCCGCGAGGATCGTGTAGATATAAGCCTGCAGGAAAGCGACGAAAAACTCGAAGCCGGTGATAGCAACGTTGATGGCCAGTGGCAATATACTGAGGCCGGCCAACCAGTGCGCCGCCAAAAGACCCGCTGTCAAACTTCCAAACACAATCAGCAGCAAATGTCCCGCCAGCATGTTAGCGAACAGACGTGTGGACAGGCTGAACGGACGCACGGCGAAGGACACAAGTTCGATCACGACCATGAAAGGCAACATGGCCTTCGGCACGCCCTGCGGCACGAACAGGTGAAGAAAATGGGTCCCGTGCTTGACGAAACCCGTGATGGTGATCACGAGGAAAAGGAAGACGGCGATACTGAAATTGATAATGATATGGGCCGTGACCGGAAGCGTATAGGGAATAAGTCCGAGAGTGTTACAGAAGAAGATAAAGATGAAGATCGTAAAAATGAAGGGGAAGAAGGGCTTGGCTTGATCGCCGGCAGCGTCCCGGACCATGTTGGTGACCATATTGTAGAGCGTTTCCGCCGCCATTTGCCAGCGCCCAGGCACGATCGCCTGCGGGTGCATGGCCGCCATCATAAGGACCGCGCTCGCAATGACACTCACGAGCATCCACAGAGAGGAATTCGTGAAAGACACCACATGGCTGCCGACATGGAACAGCGGCAGGCTGATGTGGTGAATTTCAAATTCTTCAAGCAGATTAGCGGCCATCGGCGTCCCTGTTTTCTTCACCCGTCTTATGCAGACCTACGGATCGGTCGTATCCGTTAAGCGCCCGCCACACATTCATAATACCGGCCACAAAACCGACGAGCATCATGATAAGAATGCCCCACGGCCCCGTATGCAAATACCTGTCAATCAACCATCCGATGGCCACACAAGCCAGAACCGTCCCTACGAGTTCATAACCGGTGTTGCTGGCCTTCATGGCCCCGGCGGGACTGTCGGCGGCTTTGGTTTCCGGCAGACCGCTGTTTTTGTCAGCCGCGTGCCGGATGCGGACACCAAGGTCGTCGATCTTCTCGTTTTCAGGATCGTTTTCCATGGCAAAACAGCCTTTCGCAGCATCCTGAAGTCGCGCGCAACCTATGAATTTGTGACGCCGGAGTCAAGCGGCAAACGACGGCTAAGGCATCGAAGATGCTGGCTTTTCGCGCCATTGGCGCCGTAGCGTGGTGACGAGCTTGGCGGGATCGACATTTTCAGGGAAAGTGGCAATGAATTTGCCGTCGGGGCCCATCAAATAGATCAGGGAAGAGTGGTCCATGAGGTAATCGTGCTCATCGACCTGCTGCCCCTTGGCGTAATAAACCTGATAGGCCTTGGCCACCGCAGCTATCTGTGCGGGCGATCCGGTAAGGCCGACAATCTCGGGATGAAAACTCGATATATATTCTTTGAGTTTAGCCGGGGTGTCCCGCACGGGGTCGATGGTTACGTAGAGAGATTGCACCTTGCCGGATTCCGTATCCAGCTGATCAAGAGCATGAGCAATGCTTTGCAGACCGGTTGGGCAAAGATCCGGGCAATAGGTGTAGCCGAAATAAATGAGAAGATATTTCCCTCGGTAATCGGCGTCCGTCACGGTCTTGCCGTCCTGATTGATGAGCGTGAATGGACCCCCAACTGTTTTGGTGTTGGGCGGAATATCGGTCTCGGGCACCACTTGTTCCGCCGCATCCTGCAACGCTATGCGACGCAACTCATCCTTGTTTGCCTGCCATAGAACCAGGGCAGCCGCCGCCGCAAGCCCAAGAACGAGGGCGAGCAGAATTTGTATCAGCCGCAGCTTGAGGAGCTGCTTGGATTTTTTCGAAAATTTCGGGGTGGGGACATTCAACATGGTTGCATCCTAGCATGAAAGACCAAGGCTAAAAGCTGTGAAGAGGACCTGAATTTCGACTTCCAACCGGTACCCCCGAGGCGCCACCAGCGATCGGCGCTAAGCCGCCCTGGGCGGCGGACCAACGTTCAGGGCGGCGGCCAGCAAAGCGCGCGTGTAAGCCTGCTGCGGCGCCGCGAAAAGCTGCGCGGCGGGGCCCTGTTCCACGGCTTTGCCCTCCTTCATAACGACAACATAATGCGACAAAGCCTTGATAACGCGCAAATCATGGCTGATGAACATATAAGCGAGGTCATGCTTGCGCTGCAGATCCCGTAACAGGTCGACGATTTGGGCCTGTACCGACATGTCCAGCGCCGAGGTTGGCTCGTCAAGAACAATGAATTTCGGCTGGAGGATCACGGCACGCGCAATTGCGATGCGCTGGCGCTGTCCGCCCGAGAATTCATGCGGGTAGCGGTTCAGCACGTCCGCTCCGAGGCCGACTTCCTGCAATACATCCACCACGCGGGACCGCCGCCCGGCCTCGGTCGAAGAGGGCTCGTGTATTCGCAGGCCCTCGGCGACGATTTCGCCGATCGACATACGAGGACTGAGACTCCCATAGGGATCTTGAAAAACCATCTGCATGGAACGGCGCAGCGGACGCACCTCGCGCTGATTTAGATCCAACAGCGACGTGCCGAGAAAGGCGACGGTCCCTGTCGCGGGTAGCAGGCGTAGAAGGGCCAGACCAAGCGTCGTTTTGCCAGAACCGGATTCGCCCACGATGCCAACCGTTTCTCCGCTTCGCACCGTCAGCGAAATACCGTCAACCGCGCGGATAACGTCAACGGTCTTGCGCAGAATACCTTTCCGGACAGGGAAATGAACCTTGAGGTTTTCGACGCTCAATACCGGGGTCGCATCGGGCCGGATCGTAAGGGCGTCCCCCTTGGGTTCGGCGGCAAGCAGCATCTTCGTGTAGGGATGCGTTGCCCGCGTAAAAATCTGCGCGACAGCCCCCTGCTCGACTATTTCGCCGTTTTGCATGACGCAAACTCGGTCGGCGACTTTACGCACGATCCCAAGGTCATGCGTTATGAGCAAAAGCGCCATGCCCAACCGTGTTTGCAGATCTTTGAGCAGCGTGAGGATTTGCGCCTGGATGGTCACATCGAGCGCGGTCGTCGGCTCGTCTGCTATCAGTAACGCCGGGTCATTCGCTAAGGCCATCGCGATCATCACACGTTGGCGCTGACCGCCGGATAATTCGTGCGGATACGCATTCAGGCGCCTCTCGGCATTCGGCAGGCCAACGAGTTGCAGCAGTTCGAGAACTCGTCCGTGAGCTTCCCTCGCACTCATTTTTTTATGCAGGAACAGCACTTCGCTGATCTGCTTTTGGATCGTGTGCAGCGGATTCAGCGAGGTCATCGGTTCCTGGAAGACCATAGCGATGCGATTGCCGCGTATCTTCTGTAAGTCCCGGAACGAGGCGCCGACCACCTCTTGTCCTTCAAAGCGAATGCTGCCGCGCGGATGCCGTGCGTTGGGATAGGGCAATAATTGCAGGATGGAGAGCGCTGTGACCGATTTTCCCGAACCGGATTCGCCGACGAGAGCCATCGTCTGCCCACGTTCGATCTCGAATGAGACATCCCGCACGGCCTCAACGGTCCCGGGCCCCTGACCAAATGTAACATTCAGATTGTCGACCTTGAGGAGCGTCATGTTCGGCCGCACTGAATCTTTCGCGGATCGAAAGCATCGCGCACGGCTTCGCCAATAAAGATCAGCAGTGTCAACATGACAGCGAGCACACAGAAGGCGCTGACACCGAGCCAGGGCGCCTGCAGATTGTTTTTGCCTTGGTTGAGCAACTCGCCGAGCGACGGTGAGCCTGGTGGCAAACCAAAGCCTAAAAAGTCGAGGGCCGTGAGCGTCGTCACGGATGCGTTTAAAACGAACGGCAAAAACGTCAAGGTTGAAACCATCGCGTTCGGCAACAAATGCCGGAACATGATTGTGACGTCATTTGCACCAAGCGCTCGCGCGGCGCGAACATAGTCGAAATTGCGCGCGCGCAGGAATTCGGCACGCACGACGTGCACGAGGCGGGTCCAGGAGAACAACAGCATGAGCAGCAAAAGCCACCAAAAGTTAGGGACGACGAAGCTCGCCAGTATGATCAGCAAAAACAGCTCGGGCATGCCGCTCCAGATCTCGATGACGCGCTGCATAACCAAATCCGTGACACCGCCAAAATAACCCTGAACGGCACCGGCAGCGATGCCGATCAGCGAGGACAACAGCGTCAGGGTAAGACCAAAAAGAACGGAGATGCGAAATCCGTAGATGATCCTTGCCAGCACGTCCCGTCCCTGGTCATCAGTCCCGAGCCAGTTGACCGCGTCCGGCGGCGAAGGGGCGGGCTGACTGAGCGTGTAATTGATCGTGTTGTAGGCAAAAGGGATCAGCGGCCAGATCATCCAACCCTTGGCGTCGATCAGCTTTTTGACATAAGGATCTCGATAACGGGTCTCAGTTTGGAAATCGCCGCCAAACTGGGTTTCCGGATAATGCACAAAGACGGGCAGGTAGAAGTGACCGTCGAACTTTACGAGCAAGGGGTTGTCGTTGGCGATAAATTCGGCGCCGAGAGTTAGCCCAAACAGCGCCAGAAAAAGCCACAATGACCAGAAGCCGCGCCGGTTGGCGCGGAAATTGGACCAGCGGCGCTGATTAAGCGGAGACCAATTGCGCGTAGAGAACATTCGGCCCTGTGGAAGTACATGGAGCGAGGGGCGAATAATCGGCCAAAGACGCGCGGAAAACAAGGTTCGATATCGCTGGCGGGCGCGAGGCGACGGGCCAGGCGGTCAAGCCCTCAGCCGGCTTGGACGTGGAGGTGCTCGCTGACATCTTCCGCCATCGCCACGAGGGCCGATACATATTCGGCGTTTCGCCAGCGGTTCAGCAGACGATCATTGAGGGCCGCGCGCTTTTCTTCGTGTTTCTCGCTGAAAGGATTATCGATATTGGCTTGGTATTCCTTATGGGCTGTGACGGCGCGGTTCTCGAGAAATGCCGGCAGCTCCATCAAATCGATATGGCGGAATTCCGTAAAGTCCAACTCCGCCTGGACCCTTTTTGCGATATGCGATCCGTAACGCTGGTTCAGTTCCTGGTATTGCATGTCGTGGGCCTCTAGGGGCTTTATGGCGGAGGACGCTGTTAGTGGCGGGTCTGATAACGCATGTTTTCTTTCATGAGAGCGAATACGTTTTGCAGACGCTCTTCCCATGAAAGCTTGGCAACACGGGCTTCAAGAACACCCTCGAACTGCTCAAGCGTCCGAAGAATGGCAAAAGCGTTGTCCTTCCCGAAGCGCGTCTCGAGGTCAGCGAAATCAATCAGATGCAGGTTGTGGCTCTCGTGATTCATGAGGCTTGGTTTCCACCCGCTTGTATTAGTTCATCAATGTTAAGAACGCTTAATTACCTGTTTTCAATGATAACTTACCAGTTAAAAACTGTAAAGCGGATTTTTACCACTAAGAATTACATAAAAAACCAAATAATCGACACGTAAAGTGAGCACTTGCTCAAATACTTGCGAGCATTTCCTGAGCGGGCTTTGAGATGAAGCTGGTGGCTATTGGTCCGCGCTGCGGCGCGCTAAATCTTCGCACTCACTCATTTCCTTCTCGAGACGATGGCGGGAGAGGAAAATTCCCTTTGCTGCAAAGTCTCGTTCGACGGCCGCAATCACGTGGCCGTGTCCAGGCATAACAACAATGCTGTCGCCCAAGCGGATTTCATAGGCTTCGCTATCCGCGGCACTGAAACCCATTTGCCCGGCCGCCCAGCGAGCGAACAGTCGCGTACTACGAACGGAAAGCTTGAACTCGACTTCCTCGTCCAGCTCGAATTTCTTTTCAAACGCCTTTTCACGATCATCGAACTGGGTCATGGAATGTCACACCGAGCCGGCGGCGAGCTTAATTTTGAGGCCGTCGAGTTTCTCGTTAAAAATAATCTGGCAGGAAAGGCGCGAATCTGCGGTCACGTCGAACGCTCCGTCGAGCATACCAATCTCTTCCTCGTTCGGCTCCGGTAGTTTGCCCTTCCATGCGGGATCGACGTAAATATGGCACGTCGCGCAGGCGCAGGAGCCGCCGCATTGCGCGAGAATAGGCAGGCCGCCTTCCCGGATGATTTCCATGACGCTCCACTCGTTCGTCGCCTGCATTTCGTGTTCCTTGCCGTCCATATCGGTACATAAGATGCGCATCGTCATTATCCTTGCTGCTGTGTCGTTAGGTTAAGCGGCGTCCGAAACGCCAAGTTTGTTCTGCAGATCGCTGCTGGATGTCGTGTACTGAAAGCGGTAGCGCCGATCGGGATGAATATAGGCGAAAGCCTTTTTCGCCATCAACGCCGCCTCATGGAACCCCGAAAGGATGAGCTTCATCTTTCCGGGATAGGTATTGATATCCCCGATTGCAAAAATCGTCGGCACATTGGTCTCAAAGCTGGCCGTTTCGACCGGGATGACGTTTTCATGTAAATGAATGCCAAAATTGGCCACAGGGCCAAGCTTCATCGTCAACCCATAAAAAGCCAGCATATTTTCGCACGGCAACTCCATCACGTGCTTATGCTCATCCTGCAAAGTGACGCTTGTCAGATGTCCTTCGGCGCCATTCAGGCCCGTCAGATTGGCGATCTTGAGGCTCATTTTTCCTTCCGCCACCAAAGCGCGCATTTTGATGACCGAGTCGGGCGCGGCGCGGAATTCGTCGCGGCGGTGAATAAGCGTAATGTGTTTGGCAATCGGCTGAAGATTAATTGCCCAGTCCAGGGCGGAGTCCCCGCCTCCGGCAATGACAAGGTTTTTGTCGCGGAACTGCTCCATCTTTCGAACGGCATAGAATACGGATTGGCCTTCATAGGCCTCGATGCCTTTGATCGGCGGGCGCTTAGGAACAAAGCTGCCGCCGCCGGCAGCAATGACGACGATAGGTGCGGTCAAAACCGTGCCTCTGTCGGTTGTTAGCTTCCAGCGCCCTTCTGGTGTCTTTTCGAGGCTTTCAGCCATTTGGCTGAAATGAAACTGTGGATGAAAAGGCTTGATTTGCTCGAGCAATTTTTCTGTCAGCTCAGCGCCCGTGCATACAGGCACAGCCGGAATATCGTAAATCGGCTTTTCCGGATAAAGCTCGGCGCATTGTCCACCCGGCTTATCGAGAATATCGACTAGGTGGCATTTGATATCGTTCAATCCGAGCTCGAATACGGAAAACAGACCGACAGGTCCTGCGCCAATGATAATGGCGTCGGTCGAAATGGGGTTTTGCGCGCTATCTTGGGTCATTTTTTCCGTTTTTGCTGGGCCGGGATTGCGTCTTAGCGGAGTTAGGGCCATCCATCAAGGGATTCAAGAACCAAATTGGCTGCGCGGTCAAATACCGGCCGAAATGGGCTCATTCTTGTCAATTTTTGTGAAGAATCCGGCTAGATTAGAGACCGCAAAGGCGGCAACAGCGATGATCAGAAAGGGATTGCATGTGGCAACCGCCAGACACGCGTTCGCCACTGACGCCCCCACAAGAATGCTGGGTGCGAGTTTAGTCAAGGCATTGGCGGTCTTTTGGCCCCGCACAAAGTCGGCCGCCGCAAAAGCCAACGTGCCCGCGACGATCAAAAGGCCAAGCCCCGCTTGGATGGCCGCAACGTTTAGCCCTTTATCGGTGGCTAGGCATGCATCAGCAACCAAACCCACACCATTGAGCGCAAGCATCGAAAACGTGACCCCGACGGGTTTGGCGCGCAACCATCCAAGAACAAACTCAGGCAGTCCGGAAGTCATGCGCTTGGCGTAGGACCGCAGCCGCAAGACCAAGCGGGAGACGCGCCCCTCTTCCGCAGCCACTTTGCGGGCCTGATCGTCTCCGTAAGCCAGAAGGATCGTGTGGGCCGCCATCGTAAAGCCGGCCCCTATGAGCTTGGGTATAGATACGAAGCCGTAAGAGGCGAAAGCGAAGCCAAGATAGCCGAGATCGCCGACCACGTTGCACAGCGCCATCGTTGAGAACGGATGCGCCCGCACATAACGAACAATGTCCAGGGTCTAGGCCCCCGTGTATTTGGCGTCGCGCTTAGCGACGACCGCTTTCATGCCTTCGCGGAAGTCAAAGGTGCGGGAACAGGTGCCCCAATAGGTATGCTCGAGCCCGAGCTGCGCATGAAGATTGTTTTCGAAGCTACGCCCAATGAGCGATTTGACGGCGCCGAAGGCCCGGGTCGGACCGTTGACGAGTTTATCAAGCCAGGACAAGGCCTCCGCATGCAACCGGTCGTCATCGACGACGCCGTTAATCAAACTCCATTTTTCCGCCTGAGCGGCGTCAAAGCTTTCACTGAGCATTAAAAGCTCCATCGCCCGGGCGGCGCCGACCTTACGTGGCAAAAAGAAGGATGCCCCACCGTCGGGCGACATAGCATAGCCCGTAAATCCGCAATTGAACGTAGCGCTCCGCGCGGCGAGGACAAGATCGCAAGCGAGCATGAAACTCATGCCTGGGCCTGACACGGCGCCTTCGACCGCGGCCAGCACCGGCTTTTCCATTGCCTGCAACTCGCGAATGGCCGAATGGTAGGGTTGCATGAGCTGGTTCGCGCGCTCGGTCCCAAGTCCGACATCGCCCGTATACATCTGCATATCAAGGCCGGTCATAAAATGGCCGCCCTGCCCGCGCAACAGCACGGCCCGGATACCGCGGTCCGTGGTCGCGTTTTTCAACAAGTTAAAAAGCAGCATCGCCAAGTCCATATTCATGGCGTTGCCGCGGTCCGGCCGGTTGAACGTTACGATGAGGGCCTGCCCTTTTATTTCCGAGATAATTTCGTTGGCCATGGGAAATGTCCTTCGAGGGGGGTTGGACTGTTTAGACGGTGTTGGCGCAAAGCCCAAAGCGTTGATTTCAGGGCCGCTTGAAGCCTAGAGTTGGACCCCGAGCCACGCGCGAATCGGTGCCCAAGATGCCACGCAACGAAATACTCCTCGAGATGCAGCGCATTGGCAACAGTGTCCGCGTCACGGCGATCGACCCGGCGAGCGGGACGGAAGTCACGTTTCAGGTCCCGGCCAGCATCAGCCAGGCCGACATGAAGCAAATGGCGGTTAACAAGCTGACTTATGTTTTGAGGAAGCAAAAACAATAACAATTTGCATCAGCCTTGCCAGGCCGGGCAATCGGGATTAATCAGGCTCAACGCTCAATCGCAGGAGATTCTAATGGCCAGGAAGAAAATCGCTCTCGTCGGTGCAGGCCAGATCGGCGGCACCCTAGCACTTTTGGCCGGTCAGAAGGAATTGGGCGATGTGGTCCTTGTGGACGTGGCCGAAGGCATTCCGGAAGGCAAGGCACTCGATATCTTTCAGGCGAGCCCGGTTGAGGGTTTTGATTGCGGTTTTGCCGGCGGTACCGACTACAGCCTTATTAAGGGCGCGGATGTTGTGATCGTGACCGCGGGAGTGCCGCGCAAGCCTGGGATGAGCCGTGATGATTTGATCGGCATCAACACGGGGATCGTCAAGGCCGCGGGTGAAGGCATTAAGAAATATGCTCCGGACGCCTTTGTTATCGTTATCACCAATCCGCTCGATGTCATGGTCTGGGTCATGCAGCAGGTCACGGGTTTTCCGGCAAAGAAGGTTGTCGGCATGGCCGGTGTTCTGGACGGTTCGAGATTCCGCACTTTTCTCGCGATGGAGTTCAACGTCTCGGTCGAGGATGTTTACGCCTGCGTTCTGGGGGGCCACGGCGACACGATGGTCCCTCTGATCCGCTACTCGACAGTTGCCGGCATTCCTCTCCCGGATCTCGTCCAAATGGGCTGGACAACGACCGAGCGCATCCAGGCGATCGTGCAAAGGACGCGCGACGGCGGCGCTGAAATCGTCAAACTTCTCAAGACCGGCTCGGCTTTTTATGCACCGGCCGCCTCGGCCATTGCGATGGCGGAAAGCTACATCAAGGATAAAAAGCGCATCCTTCCATGCGCTGCGTATCTCAATGGAGAATACGGCGTCAAAGATCTTTATGTCGGCGTGCCAGTGGTTATCGGGGCTGGCGGCGTCGAGAAAGTGGTCGAAATGCAATTGAACGCCGATGAGAAAGCCATGTTCGACGCATCCGTTAAGGCGGTGCAAGGACTGGTCGAAGTCACGAAGCCCATGCTGGCCAAGGCCGCTTAACAACGAGGAGGATCACATGTCTTTTTCTGCCCAAATCAAAGAAGCCATTCGCGAGTTTCACCTATTGTCCCACCCCTTCTACCAGGCATGGACACAAGGCAAGTTGACTCAGCCCGAGTTGCAGGAATATGCCGTTCAGTACAAACCCTTCGTCGAGGCTTTTCCTCGTTTTGTCAGTGCGCTGCACAGCAACTGCGAAGACGCTGCAGCGCGCGTAGAGATTCTTGAAAATCTCATGGACGAAGAAGGCAAGACGGGTCGGTCCGCCCCGCACCCTCAGCTGTGGAAAGATTTCATGGATGGCCTCGGTGCCGTCGACCACGGGACGTACGGCAAAGCCTCGCTCGAGGCCAGGGAGGTTTTCCTCAAGCTCTGCAAATCGTCTTACGAAGAAGGCCTCTGCGCCCTCTATTCTTATGAGTATCAAACGCCTGCCATCTCGACGACGAAAATGGCAGGACTGAAGGAATTCTACGGGCTCACACAGGAGAGCTGCCATGAATTCTTCCGTGTCCACGAGACGGCCGACATCTATCACTCCCAAACCTGCGAGAAGCTCATCGATGCGATCCCGGCGGATCGGCAGGCGGTCGCGCTTGCGGCGGCGCGTCAGGCGGCCCAGAGCCTCTGGCAGTTCCTGAGCCAGGCCTATGGCGACCGGATGGCCTGCTAAAGCGGCGTCTGCACCGGCGATTTCGAAGCGGGCTTGCCGTCTTCCTAAGCGGTCATGTTCAGGCCGAGCCCGCCTCGCGCATGTCTGGAGCGGGCCTCGATCGGATCTTGGCTGTGCTGAACCGGGCCGCTTTTTGCTCGCAAATTTCGGTGAAGGCATCATTTGCTGGCGCAACCTAAACACGCGCAAGCTTGAAAGACGCCCGGCTTTCAGGGCACAGAGACTTAGCCGAACAGAGAGCTTTCGAGGATCGCTGCCAAATCTCGCGCCATCAGACGCGCGATCTTGTCCCTCTCCATCGGCTGGCGGAGGATTTGCTCGTCTTGCGGGTTCGACAGGAAACCAGTTTCGACGAGCATTGAGGGGACGTCGGGAGCCCGCAACACAACAAAATTCGCCGCGCGCATTGGGCTTTCCAGCAGATGCCAGTTACGGCCGACAGCCTGCACGAAATTCGCCCGCGCATGCTGTGCCGTATTGCGCGTCCTACGCGCGGCGAGATCGAATAATATGGCCTTAACCTCTTTGTCGGCCGGCGGGAGGTCCATGCCGCCCATCAGGTCAGCCTCATTTTCGTGCTCGGCCAGTTCTTTAGCGAAATTGTCGGAGGCCTTTTCGGAGAGCGTATAAACGGAGAGGCCTCGTGCGGCCATGTTAGGTGCGCTGTCGGCGTGCACAGATAGAAACAGATCGGCCTGCGCTTCCCGCCCGATCTTGACGCGTTCCTCGAGCGGCAAAAAAACGTCCTGATCGCGTGTGAGCTTAGCCGTCAGGCCGGGGTGTCCGGACAACGCATCGGCCATGCGCCGCGCGATGTCGAGGGTGACGTCTTTTTCATGCGTACCTATGCGGCCAATGGCGCCGGGATCGTGTCCTCCGTGGCCCGGATCAATCATCAAGAGGCGCGGTGCGCGCGGCTTATGCTCAGGTATCGGGGCCGTGTCCGCGGCGAAAAGGGTGGTCGGCAACGACCAGTTGACTGCAAGCGCCGATGCCGCAACCCCAACGCGCAGGAAGTGCCGACGCGTCAATGAAATTTTATCGTTTTCGGAAGCCATGACGGACCGTGGCGTGAATCATAGAACCATGTTTATACTACACTGCGGCGGATTATAGAATCCCCTTCTCTCCGAGCCTTCCCCCCTATGCATCTCGCTTTTATCGATATCGTAACAAGCTATGACGCGGACCGGCCGGATCAGGACGGCCCCCTCGGCGGGACGACCTCGGCCGTGTGTTTCCTAGCGCGGGAGATGGTGAAAGCTGGCCACGCATGTACGCTTTTCAACAAAATACGCCAGGAGCGATGGGCGCATGGCGTAAGGTCGCTGCCGCTCGAAAAACTCATCCACGAAGGCGCAAATCCCTCTTACACCGCTTTCATCTTTTGCGGCCGGTGGGTCGAGTGGCTGCCGAAAATGCTGCAGGAAAACTCAAAGGCGCCGCTCATCGCCTGGATGCATGAAAGCACATTCGAGCCGCAACTCGTTCCGGCCTTGAGCGTTTTTAGCGGCGTTGCTTTCGTGAGTGAGTGGCAAAAGCGCGTCAACCAGCCGCATGTTCAGGCCCATTGGAAACAAGTTGTGCTACGCAACGCCATGAACCCACGCGCTCTTGAATTGTTTGCGCCAGGCGACACCATTCTGGCGTCAAAGGCACGCCCGCCTGTTTTGCTGTATGCCGGCGCTACACCGCGCGGCGCATTTCATATGCCCCCTTTGCTCGACGCGCTACGATTGAAGCAAAACGATTTTACGGTCGAAATCTATTGCGACTGCACACCGAGCTTTGATGTGAAGGCAAATGCCGACTACATCAAGTGGATGCGCGGCCTACCAAACGTAACGCATGTCGGGATGGTCGGACAGACCGAGCTCATGCAAAAAATGAAGCGCGCAGCGTTTATGATTTCGCCCAATCCATGGCCGGAGACGTCCTGCATTGCGCTGATCGAAGCGATGGCTGCGGGGCTTTCGGTCATCACGACCAACCGTGCGGTACTGCCCGAAACCGCAGCTGGTTTCGCGCGCCACGTCATGCTCGAACGGCCGGATGATCCCATCCGTTTTGACATGCCGCTGCCCTATGAGGAGTTCGCCGACACGGTCAGCTCCGCCATGGAGAGATGGGCGCAGAATCCTGGCGAGACCGAGAAAAAACTCCAGGATCAGGTCGCCTATTTCGCGACGCGCTACCAGTGGTGGCAGCGTGTACAACCTTGGACGGACTTTATAAACTCCTTTGCCTAAGCGGCGCCTGAGAGATGGCTCTTGACCAGTGAGCCGGCCTGCGCAAAATCCATCTGCCCGACATAATTCTTTTTAAGCTCGGCCATGACCTTACCCATGTCTTTGATATCCTTCGCGCCGAGCTCGCCCACAATCTTGGCAATCGCCGCCTTGACCGCATCTTCGCCCATTTGCTTGGGTAGAAAACGTTCAATGACGGCTATTTCCTCGCTTTCCTGCTGGACCAGGTCGGCGCGGTTGCCTTTTTCGTAGAGCGCTATCGATTCCCGTCGCTGCTTGATCATCCCTTGCAGCATCGAAGCGATTTCATCGTCCTTGATGCCGTCGGTAATGCCTTTCGGGCGCGCCGCAATATCAAGGTCCTTCATTTTTGCTATGATGAGCCGAATGGTGCCGACCACCCGGTCATCTTTAGCGCGCATCGCGTCTTTCAAGGCATCGTTCAGTTTGGCGCGTAGCATGAGGTTTCCTTTTTTACAGATGAGAGATGGATCAATATAACCCGCCTGTCCCTTGCGTGGCCGGTAAAGGCACCGCGGGCTGGGGTGGAGCGAGCTGAGGCGTAGTTGGCTCTGCCGCAAAAGGTGGCGGCATGTTAGGGTCCCCTGGAACTTCCGGCGAGGCATTGGGATCGGGAGGCGCGGTTCCCGGCGACATGGCATTAATGGCGCCCTGACTGGCCGAGCCTGTGACGCTACCATCCAGAATAGGCCGCGGTTGTCCTTCCTGCGGCTCCGTACCGGGGATAAAGGATTCCCAAATCGTTTCCTTATCCCCTATGGAAGCCAGCGCCTCGGTGACTGGATTGACCTTGACCATGCGAAGCCCAGGGGGAACGCGAAATGGGACGGCCGGCTTGCCTTTAAGGGCCTCGGCAATGAACTGTTTAAAAATCGGTACCGCTACGCTGGCCCCTGTTTCGTGGGAACCAAGCGGCTTTGGATCGTCGAAACCGGCATAGACGCCACAGACGAGATCCGGCGTAAAACCGATGAACCAGGCATCCTTGCTTTCGTTCGTCGTGCCGGTCTTGCCGGCCAGCGGCATCGGCAAATCCCTCAATTTGACAGCCGTTCCGCGCTGCACGACGCCTTCCAAAATGGATACCATTTGATAGGCGGTGCGCGGATCCTCGATCTGCTCGCGCGTATCGGCAATATCCGGCGGCAGCATTTCGGCCGACCAGCCAAGATTCTGGCAGCCAGCACATTCACGCTTGTCGGCCCGCCAGATGGTTTTGCCCTCTCGGTCCTGCACCCGATCGATCAGGCTTGGGGTGATTTTTTTGCCGCCGTTGACGATCATGCCATAGGCGGTGGTAAGCCTGAGCGGCGTGGTCTCCTTGGCGCCCAGCGAAAATGACAGCAGCGACGGCATCTCATCGACGATGCCAAATTTCTTGGCATATTCGACGATGCTTGGCATGCCGATGGCGTTGGCGAGGCGCACGGTCATGACATTGCGCGACTTTTCGATACCGACGCGCAGAGGCGTGGGCCCGTAGAACTCCTGCGAATAGTTTTCCGGGTGCCACAAAGGTAAGCCCGGCCCTTGCACATACTCAAACGGAGCGTCGAGAATGAGGCTGGCGGGGGTAAATCCCTTGTCGAGCGCGTCCATATAGACGAACGGCTTGAATGCGGATCCCGGCTGGCGATAGGCCTGCATGGCGCGATCAAACTGGCTTATCTTCGCACTGAAACCGCCGCTGAGCGCGTAAACGCGGCCCGTATTCGGATCAAGCACGACGATGGCGCCCTGCACGACCGGCACCTGACGAAGAGTGTAAGTGTTCTCCGGATAGACCTTAGCGTCGGCGCCGGCCTTGAGCATTTCGGTGAGAACTATATCCCCCACATGCAGGACATCCGACGGTTTGTGAATGGCGGCACCAAACTCGTCATTGGGCAGTTCTTGGCGGGCCCAGCTCAACTCGCTCCAGGGGATGCGACCGCGTTTATTGTCGGGAAAAGCAATCTGCGCCTCCGAGTCTTTCAGTGCCACCACAACCGCGAGACTCCAGTCTTCGCTGCCGGGCGGCACAGGTGTTTTGATCATTTGCTTTTGCCAATCGGTAAAACTGTTCAGATGGGCAACAGGGCCACGCCAGCCGCGCTCGCGCCGATCGAACGCGACAAGGCCGTCCCGCAACGCCTTCGAGGCTATGGCCTGAAGGCGCGGATCAAGACTCGTCTTGACCGCGAGCCCCCCTTCGAGGACGTTCTTGTCGCCGAATTGTTCAACAAGCTGGCGGCGCACCTCCTCCGAAAAATAATCTGCTGTAACGCTTTCCGCTTGGTCGCGCTGGCGCATTTCCAATGGATCCTGTTGCGCGGCGGTCGCTTGATCACGCGTGAGATAGCCGTTCTCAAGCATGCGCCCGATCACCCAGTTGCGCCGGTTGACGGCCGCCTCATGCTCGTGGACTGGATTATAGTTATTGGGCGCCTTCGGAAGGGCGGCCAAAAAAGCAGCTTCAGAAATTGTCAACTCATCCAGAGACTTGTTGAAATAATTGAGCGCCGCGGCGGCGACGCCGTAGGAATGATTGCCAAGAAAAATCTCGTTCAGGTAAATCTCGAGAATACGGTCCTTGGTCAAAACCTTTTCAATGCGCGTGGCGAGGATAACCTCGCGGACCTTGCGGGCAATCGAGACCTCGTTGCCAAGCAGCATATTCTTGGCCACCTGCTGGGTGATCGTGGAGGCCCCCATCGGATGCCGGTCTCGACCCAAGTTTTCTATGTTTGTAAAGGCCGCGCGCATGATGCCCGCGTAATCAACACCCTTGTGCTGATAAAAATCGGCATCCTCGGCCGAGAGGAAGGCGGCTCTCACAAGTTTGGGAATGACGGGGATCGGCACGAAGATTCGTTGCTCGGCGGCGATGGTGGCCATCATACGGCCGTCATCGGCATAGAGGCGGCTCAAGGTCGGCGGTTGGTAATCTTTGAGATAGGAATAGTCCGGCAAATCCCGGCTGTAATGGCTGAACACAAGAACAATCGCAGCAACTCCTGCCCCGATGACGAGCATAGCAAGCGAGAACAGCATGGATAAAAGGCGCATTGACATTCGGCGAACCATCTTCAGCCTAGGTTTTACTCTGTGCCGCGGAAAGATGAAAGACGCTTCAACTTCTCCACTTGAGCACCGTTTCAGGCACCGGGTTCGTGAAATCCCGCTCCTCGGCCTGGGCGCGGACAAACTCGTTTTTTATCTGTTGGTACCAGCGGGCCTGGGTATCGGCGTCCCGAATGAGCAACAGG
>JALYJG010000009.1 GCA_030775365.1 Pseudomonadota bacterium | reverse complement strand
TGGCGAGCCCAGACGTTTGCGATGGATCTTGGGCCAGTTCGGATGAGCGTCGCGACTCCTGCGCCGTGGCCGATTGGGATTGGGATTGAGACTGGGATTGAGACTGGGATTGAGACTGGGATTGAGACTGGGATTGGGACTGGGATGGAGCTTGGGAGGGTCCCTGGGTCAGGGCGCGCACATGGCGGGCGGCATTGTAATCCGCGGCTTCCGCATCCTGGCGGCTCCGGGCGGCGGCCGCGACCGCTCCTGTCGCCTTGCCGAGCGAGCGAGCATTCAGTCTATTGAGCACATGGCGAAGACCGGTTACCAGGTCCCGGATCGTCGTGAGCGAAAGCGGGCTTGTCGTTGCGCCACCATTCAGACGCGGCAAGGCATTGCTTTGGTTTTGAAGCGTAAGGCCGCGCTTGACGCCAGCTTCGACGGCCATCTGGTTCTTTTGTTGCTGCAACAGGCCGGCAAAAGCGTCCCCGGCGTCGGGCGCGGGCAGGCCAAACAACGTGCCGAGCGAAGACAATAAGCCCGCCGAGGATACTTGCGGTTTGCTGGCGATATCGGCGGGGGATGGCAGGGAATCCATGCTTGTCCTAGGCGGTACGGCTGACAGCCACGGGCTTGCACACCGGACTGTAAGTGCCGAGCGCGAGATGCGCGGTCATAGGGTTGCTGTAACTGTTTTTCGTCAGGGTTTCCTGCTTGACGATCGAGACGATATTCTGGATCAACCGTTGCGTCGCCATAACGGCCGTGCGGAGCATCCGAGCGTTACGGTCCGAGATATCGGTTAGCTTTTGCGCCGAGCTTCTCAGACGCAGCCGAAGTTCAGCCGGTAATTCCTTAAGCCGGTCAGGCTCGGCGGCGATGGACTTCATACCCGCGCGGTAGTCCATCGTGAGGCGCTGCTTGCGCTTCAAAAGTTCGGCATGCTCGGCCTGCCGGCGATTGTTTACGAGCTCCGCTTCCTGGCTCATGAGCTGGCTGAGCTCGTCCATGAGGGCGATCATGGCCGTAACGCCTGTGCTGGCGGGCACCGGCGCACGCTGTTCCTTGACTGCCGGTCTATTCAACGGGGGCATTCAAACCTCCTTGTTTGGTAGCAGACGGATAGGGCCCGCCGCTCGCGGTCGAGGCGGCGGCCTGAGCCTTGATCATTTCATTTTTTACCGACGCGGCGATGCCAAGATGGCCGCTTTTGGCCGCCAGTTTCCCGTATTCCTGAATCAGGAAGGTCTTCATGACTTCTTCGCCATGACCGCCGCCGAAGGTCGGGTCCGATCCTAAACCTTCGAACATGGGCTGGAGCATTTGCGTCATGAACATGGCCTCGAATTCCTGGGACGCCTGGTCGATATTACCCTTTGGCAACCGGCTGGGTGCCGTAGCATCGCGCGCCGCGGTCATACTTGCGGCCGTCGTGCCTGCCTTGGTCGCCAAATCGCCCAAAGACTGGATCATGCCGTTTTGCATCACATCATCTCCAGATCGGCCTGAAGGGCGCCCGCGGCCTTGACGGATTGCAGGATCGAAATCATATCGCGAGGTCCTATGCCGAGCGCATTCAGGCTCTGAACGAGTTCTTGGAGGCTGACGCCGCCTTTAAGCAAGGCGAGTTTGTTATCCTTGCCTTCTTCAACATTAACCTCGCTGCGCGGCACCACGACCGTCGTGCCACCTTGGGACAAGGGTCCCGGCTGCGAGACTTGAGGGGTCTCGCTGATGCGGATCGTCAGATTTCCTTGGGCGATCGCGACAGTATTGATATGTACGTTCTCACCCATGACGATGACGCCGGACTGCTCGTCGATGACGACCTTAGCGATCTGGTCCGGTGTTACGGTCAATTGCTCGATCTCGGTCATCAATCCCACCATATTGGCACGGCGGTCCATTGGTACGTCGATGCGTACGATCGAGGAGTCGACCGCTTCCGCCATTTTAAACTTCATGTGCTTATTGATGGCATCGGCTACACGCTGTGAGGTCGTGAAATCCGGGTTGCGCAGCGACAGGCGAAGCGATCCGAGATCGGAGAGACGAAACGTAACCTCGCGCTCGACAATACCTCCGTCGGCGATGCGACCCGCGGTCGGGACCCCTTTTGTGACCGAGGATCCGCTCGTTCCGCTGGCGCTGAAACCCGAGGATACGGAGCCTTGAGCCACGGAATAAACCTCACCATCGGCGCCCTGCAAAGGAGTCACCAGCAAAGTGCCGCCCTGCAGGCTCTTGGCGTCGCCCATTGTGCTGACCGTGACGTCGATCCGCGAGCCCTGTGCGGCAAAAGGCGGCAGCGTGGCGGTGACCATCACGGCCGCCACGTTCTTTGTCTTGATCGTGTTAAAGTCGCCGCTGGTATTGATGCCGAGGCGCTCAAGCATGCCGATGAGGCTTCGCTCGGTAAAAGGCGCGTTGGTCAACGTATCGCCCGTGCCGTTAAGACCGACGACTAACCCATAGCCGACAAGCATGTTGTCGCGCACGCCCTCGAAATCGACGAGATCCTTAAGACGCGACGCCGCCTGAGCGGATTGGAAAGGTATGAGAACCAGAAGTGCCATGCCAACGGCCGCGAGGCGGGAAAACTGGCGTGCGCGGCTAGACTTCAGCGCCAGCTGGCGGGGCAAGGAGGAGAGAGTAACTCTCGTTAAGATAAACATGGCAACCCCTAGTTCTCTGCTCCCTCCCATGCGAAGGGTGTGCCAAAAGGGGACCCGGCCCTCGCCTGGACTTAAAGACCTGGATTTGTTGATTTTTTTCGTATGCCTTTCGAAAGCATTTGGGTTTAGACTGGACGTCCATAATGGCAGAATTTGCCGAGCCAGGGCCTGATTCCTGGCGGAATCTCATTCTCGAAGGCCAAGTGAGGAATCCGTGATCAGCAAAATCGAAGGTCCCGGCGGCATCCGCTCGTCTCAGCCCGTCAGGCGCACGGCCAAGACGTCAGCCGCGAGCGGCACCAGTTTCGCCAAACACCTCGACGAGACCGACGAGGCCAGCGCGGCGCATGGGGTTTCGGGCACCGGCGCCATTTCAGGTATTCTCGGCGTCCAGGAAGTCGATGATGCGCTCGCCCATGCCTCGCGTGGCAAGCTCAGAGCCCAGGATATACTAGACCGCCTCGAGAATCTTCGAATCGAGCTTCTGACAGGCGCGATATCCAAAGAAAAGCTGCTGCAGCTCGCCCGCGTGGTGAACAGCCATCGATCAAAGCTGAACGATCCACGCCTGACGGAAATCCTCGACGAGATCGATTTGCGCGCGCAAGTGGAATTGGCGAAATACGCCACGTTTCAGGGATGACCGTCCCGTGCCGGGGCTGATCATTTGATGCGTATCTATTCGCTTTCGGACCTGGCAGCGACCGAGGCCTTGGCCGCCCGCCTCGGGCCCCTCGTGCGAAAAGGTGATCTTCTCGCCCTTCAGGGCCCTCTTGGAGCTGGCAAAACCGCGTTTGCCCGCGCCTTTCTGCGGGTTCTCGGTGTCGAGGACGACGTCCCCAGCCCGACTTTCACGCTCGTGCAAGGCTATGACCTCCCTCGCTTCTCCATTTATCACTATGACCTCTATCGGCTCAAAAGCCCGGACGAGCTCGTTGAGCTAGGGTGGGACGAGGGGCTCCTTGAGGGGTTGACGCTCGTCGAATGGCCGGAACGGGCGTCGGGGCATATGCCAACCGATTACCTCTTGCTCCGCTTCACAATGGACGATAACGAGAGACGCCATTGCGCCGTCGAGCCGCATGGTGACTGGAGCAAGCGCCTGAGAGGTTTTCAATGAGCCCGCGAGCCGCCGACATTGCCGGATTTCTAGCGGCGCATGGCTGGGGCCATGCCGCGCCGACCCCCATGGTCGCAGGCCTCTCCCCACGCCGCTACACGCGGCTCGAGCGGCCGGACCTGCGGCGCGCGGTTTTAATGGACGCCGATGCGGGCCAGAATACGCCCGCCTTCCTTGCCGTCGCACAGCTTTTGCGTGAGCAGGACATCGCAGCCCCGTGTATTTACGCCGCCGATGCAGCGGCTGGGCTCGTGCTCATGGAAGATTTCGGCGACCAGGTTATCGGCGGCCTGATCGACAAGGGCCTTCAACCCGCCGCTCTTTATCGGCGTTGCGTCGATGTTCTCGTTCATCTGCATGGACGTTTTCGCCCCGCAAGCGCACGCGACCTTCCCCTTCCCGTCTTCAACGCAACGCTGTTTGCGAACCAGGCCGAGCTTTTTCTGGACGCCTACCTCCCTTATGCCAAGGCGCGCCAAGCAACGCCGCAGGAACGCGGCAATTTCCGGGCCGCTTGGGAAACCACGCTGGCAAAGATCGAGGCTGTGCCGCAGAGCCTTCTGCTGCGCGATTTCATGCCGGACAATCTTATGGATTTGCCGGAGCGCGACCTGTGGCAGTCGGTTGGCGTTTTGGATTTCCAGGATGCCGGCATCGGCCCCATTGCGTACGATCTCGCCTCATTGTGCGAAGTCGTCCGGCGCGACGGCAGCGACATTTTGCTCGATGAAATGATCGCTTATTATCATGAAAGAGCGCCATCGGCGATGCCTGTCGGAGACTTGCGCACGGCTTGCCATATCCTGGCGGCGCAACGTCACATGCGTATTCTGGGCCGGATTACGCAGTATGCGCAGACGACCGGACGCACGGAAAAATTGGCTTGGCTACCGCGCATCAAGACCTATCTTAAAACTTTATTTGATCATAAGGCGCTCCAGCCCGTGCGCGAATGGGCACAGGCCCTATGAACGAGATCTCAAACACAGCGATGGTCTTGGCCGCGGGGCTCGGAACCCGCATGCGCCCGCTGTCGGTCCAGACGCCGAAGCCTTTGCTTAAAGTGGGCGGCCGAACGATGCTTGATCAAGCTCTCGACAAACTTGTGGGGGCCGGGATACGGCGCGCCGTCGTGAACTGCTTTTATCTTGCCGATCAGATCGAGAAACATTTGAGTGCCCGGCACGACATCGAAATCATAATCTCCCGCGAAAGCGAGTTGCTCGATACGGGCGGCGGAATCAAAAATGCGCTGCATCATTTCGATGGCAAGCCGTTTTTTTCCCTGAACGCCGATCTGCCCTGGATCGACGGCTCGACGCCGAGCCTTTTGCGTATGAAATCCCGCTGGGACGCTGCGACGATGGACGTGTTGCTTTTACTCATGCCGACTGGCAAAGCTCGCGGCTTTAGTAGCCGGGGCGATTTCGCCCGCGACCAGGACGGCCGCGTCCATCGCCATGACGTCCCCCCGCCGCGCCCTTACGTATGGATCTCGGCACAGATTTTAAATCCAGAGCTTTTTGAAACCTCCTCGCTCCCGAAAGCTTTCTCCAACAACCTCGTCTGGGATGCGGCTGAAGCAAGGGGAAGACTTTACGGCCTCGAGCACGAAGGGGGCTGCTATCATGTCGGCACGCCTGAAGATCTGGCCAACGCCAACGCGTTGTTGACCGCCGGTCAGACATGGCTGTGAAGACAGTCTTCACCATTCCGCCGGATGCGCCATTCCTTGACGTCTTAGCTCAGGGCCTGCTCACTGGAATGGATGAAGGTTCTCTGTCGCTCGCCGACCAGATGCTTCTGTTGCCGACGCGGCGGGCCTGTCTGCACTTACGAGAGGCGTTTCAACGGCACATGAAAGGCGGCTCCGCACTTCTGCCGCGCATGCAGCCGCTCGGCGACCCTGACGAAGACGAGCTTTATTTTTCGGCCTCGGTTGATCCGCATTACGCTCTGCCGCCGCCGATCACGCCGTTGCGCCGGCAAATGTTACTCGCGCAGTTAATCAGCCAGAACGAGGCAAGCATGCCGCTCGACCAGGCGGCCCTGCTCGCTGAAGCCTTGGGGACGCTGCTGGACGAGGTGCAAGTCGAGCGCGGCGATTTGACCAAGCTCGCAACGCTCGTCGAAGAGAGCCATCTGGCATCGCACTGGCAAAAGACAGTCGAGTTTCTGGGCATTCTTACCCAAACCTGGCCAAGCGTTCTTGCGCGCGAAGGCGCCCTCGATCCCGTTGAGCGCCGTAACCGCGTTATCGCGGCGCAAGCGGCCGCCTGGCGCGCCGATCCACCCCCCATGCGCATCGTGGCCGCCGGATCCACCGGCTCGATGCCGGCAACAGCCGAATTGCTTGATGTCATCGCGTCCTTGCCGAATGGTGCCGTCATACTGCCCGGCCTTGATCAGGAACTACCGGAAGATGCCTGGAAAAAAATCAGTGAGTCCCATCCCCAATACGGCATGAAGAAACTGCTCGAACAACTGGGCGTGAAACGACAGAACGTCCGACTATGGCCGGGTTCTGAGGGCGAACGAAGAAGCCGCGCGCGCCTCCTCCAGGAATCCATGCGCCCGGCGGACACGACTGAAACCTGGCGTGAGCTGGGGGCAACGACCGTCCCCACCGCCTCATTTAGTGGTCTCACGCGGGTCGTGCTCGATCACCCGCAGGAAGAAGCTCAAGCCATCGCGCTCATAATGCGTCAGACGCTTGAAACTCCAGGTAAGAACGCGGCGTTCATAACGTCAGACCGCGCGCTGGCCCAGCGCGTGAGCCAGGTCTTGCGGCGCTGGGATATTCGCGTCAACGACTCTGGTGGCACCTCCCTTACCGGCTTGCCGGTTGGCGGCTTTCTGATCGATGTGCTCAAGGCTGCCGCTCCCGGTGCCACAACCCTCGACCATTTGGCGCTTTTCAAACACCCCCTCGCCGCCTTCGGACTGGCGCCGGCGCTCTGCCGCACACGAGCCCGCCGTATTGAAATCGACCTGTGGCGCAACCCAAATCCCGGCGGCTCGCTCACCGAGGGGGAATCCGAAGCGTGGCTTCAAACATTTAAGGGCCGGCTGCAACCGCTAGCTGCCCGGTGGCATGAGGCTTTGCCGTTGCCAGACAGAATTGCTGCGCATGTGGCGGTGGCCGAGAGCATAGCTGCCTCGGATGAAACCGAAGGAGCTACCCGGCTCTGGGCAGGCGAGGAAGGTGAGGCGGCGGCCACCTGGCTCGACGCGTGGCGGTTGGCAGGCCGAGACTTTAAGCCGCTCACGGGCAGCGCCTATATCGAGCTTTGCGCTGCGCTCATGCGCGACGTGACCGTCCGGCCCGGCCGGGGTCTCCACCCAAGGCTGAGCATCCTTGGACCTTTAGAAGCGCGCCTTATCCAGACCGATGTGATGATCCTCGGGGGCTTAAACGAGGGTGTATGGCCGCCGGAGGCCAAGGCCGATCCATGGATGTCGCGGCCTATGAAGAAAGATTTTGGCCTACCGTTGCCCGAGCGGCGCATCGGTCTTTCAGCCCATGATTTCGTGCAGCTCGCCTCTGCGCCCGAGGTCATTTTAACCCGCGCGAGCCGTCTTGACGGCGCACCGTCGGTCCCGTCCCGCTTTCTGTTGCAACTGGAGGCCGTGCTGCGAGCCGCCGGGCACATGGACCATAGCCGCGACCCCCTCGCGCCGCATTGGCCCTGGCGGGAATGGGCTCGTCTGCTTGACCAACCTGAGCGCGCGCCGGCACCCTGTCCACGGCCTGAGCCGCGGCCTCCCGTGGCGCTACGGCCACAGCAATTATCCGTAACCGATATCGGCACCTGGCGTCGCAATCCTTATGCGATCTACGCGCGCCACATCCTGAAGTTGAAGGCGCTCGCTCCTTTGGACGTGACGCCGAACGCGCAGGCGCGGGGTAGCATCATACACGCGGCCCTCGACTCTTTCGTGAAGGCCTTTCCTGCGGATTTGCCAGACCACGCTCTCCAAGAGCTGCTGGCCCTGGGACGCAAAGGTTTTTCCGTCTATGCCGCCTATCCCGAGGTCGAGGCTTTCTGGTGGCCGCGCTTCGAGCGTATTGCCAAGTGGTTTGTGGCCGAGGAGCGACTTCGCCGCCTCAATGGCATCCAACTCCTCAAGACCGAGACGCAAGGGCTTACGACGGTTGACGGGTTTTCTCTCAAGGGGCGCGCGGACCGGATCGACCGCAACGCCGACGGCTCGCTGGCAATCAGCGACTACAAAACCGGCGGGATGCCGACGGAAAAGGAAGTCCTAGCGGGCTATGAGCCGCAACTGCCTTTGCTCGCGCTGATCGCCGCCGCCGGAGGATTCGAGGGCGTATTACCTGGCGTGGTCTCCGAGATCGCCCACTGGAAACTCGATGGCGGCCGTAAAGGCTCCGAGATAAAACCCATCAAAGCCGACATAGCCGTTCTGATGATGCGTGCACAGGACGGTCTCAGCCGCCTCGTGCGCGCCTTTGCCGACCCAGCCACGCCTTATGAGGCTGTGCCAAAACCCCAATTCCAACCGCGCCGTGACGACTACGCTCATCTGGCCCGGCTTCAGGAATGGGGACGGACCAAGGAAGACCAATGACCGAAGCTGGACAGCGAGATACGGAGAGGGTGAGACACGGCTTAGCGCCCGAGGCGCGGCAACGGCAGGCATCGGACCCGGCGGCCTCGGTCTGGGTCGGGGCATCAGCCGGCTCTGGCAAGACGACCGTGCTGACCGACCGCGTCATGCGATTGTTGCTCGACGGCGTCAAACCGCAAAAAATTCTCTGTCTGACCTTCACGCGGGCGGGGGCCGCGGAGATGGCGATCCGCATTACGAACCGGCTGAGCCTTTGGGCGACCTGCAGCGAGGAGACCTTGGACAGGGATCTCGAAGCGTTGCAGGACAGGCCGCCAACGAAGGAGCAGCGCTTAGAGGCGCGGCGCCTGTTCGCGCGGGTCCTTTCCTGCCCAGGCGGCATGCGCATCCGTACGATCCACGCTTTCTGCCAGGAAATTCTAGGCCGCTTCCCGATCGAAGCGGGCCTGCCGCCGCACTTCGCCGTGATCGATGAGGGCGATGCAGCGGCCCTCGAAGAAGCTGTCTTTGCCGATCTTTTACGCGCCGTCGCCCAAACACCGGACAGTCCTGCGGCCAAAGCGCTCGGCACGCTGCTCCATGGGGTCGGCGAAAATCGCTTTATGTTGGCAATGCGGGACGTTGTTCGTGCGCGCGCCAAGCTCAATGAAGCGATGGCTGCCGCGGGCGGCTTTGATGCTTTGATTGAGGCGCTGCGCGCATTTTTGTCCCTGAAGCCCGGCGAGAGCGAAGACAGACTGATATTGGAAGCGGTAAGCCCGCCCGCTTTGCCTGAGGCGTCCCTGCGGCAGGCCGCGCTCTGGCTTCACGAGGGAAGCAAAACCTTTGCTGAGCGGGGCGAAAATATCCTCGCCTGGCTAGCGTTGCCTCCCACCGAGCGCGCGAGCGTCTTCGGCAATTACCTGGAATCCTTCTTCACCGGTAAAGGCGAGCCCTTCAAAAAAGTTGCCGACAAGGCGACGCTACAGGCCCATCCCGAGATCGAAACTATAATGCGCGAGGAAGAGCAGCGCCTGCTCGCGGCCCGTGCGCGCATCGAGACCGCGCAAGTCGCTGACATAACCGAAGCTGTGTTGCGTTTTGGCAGCGCGCTCAACGACGGGTATGCGGCGCGTAAAAGCTTGCAGGCCGCCCTTGACTACGATGATCTCATCATCCGCACGAACGAATTGCTGCATCGGTCCGGCGTGGCCCCTTGGGTTCTCTACAAACTCGACGGAGGGCTGGACCATATCCTCGTGGATGAGGCGCAGGATACAAGCCGCGCGCAATGGAGTATCGTCGAAGCCCTGACGGACGAGTTTTTTACAGGGGCCGAGGCCGATGGCCCCCTCCGGCGAACGCTATTTGCGGTTGGTGACGAGAAGCAATCCATTTTCAGTTTTCAGGATGCCGAGCCCGAGGCCTTCACCGAAAAGCGGGAGTATTTCACGCAGCGGCTGCGCGATATTGAGCAAGAGCTGCGCCTGGTCGGCCTGAATATGTCCTTCCGCTCGGCGCCGGCGGTTCTCCGAGCCGTCGATCTGGTGTTTTCCGACCCCCGCGCCCAAGCGGGGGTATCCGCTCAGACGATCCAGCACGAGCCTGTGCCGCCGCGTCCCGGCGAACCGGCTAAAATTGGCCGGGTCGAAGTTTGGCCTCTAAGTGCGCATTTAGAAACCTTGGCGGCAGACGATGATCCAGCGGACTGGCCCCTACCGATCGGTTACGCCGAGGAACACGACCCGCAAGCGGAACTGGCGGCGACGATCGCGAGAAAGATCGGCGGCTGGATTAAGGATCAGGAGGTGCTGCCAGGAACAAACCGCCGCATAGCGCCCGGCGATATTATGATTTTGCTACGCAACCGCGGGCGGTTCGCTGACCTCATGGTGCGCGCGCTCAAAAAGGAGGACGTACCCGTCACCGGCGTCGACCGAATGAAGCTGACACAACAGTTGCCGGTCATGGATTTGCTGGCGCTTATTCAGTTTGCCCTGCTTCCGGAGGACGACCTGAACCTGGCGAATATTTTGCGTGGGCCAATGTTGAATTTGACCGAAGAGCAGTTGATGGCGGCGGCGGCAGGGCGGGGTGCGTTATCGCTCTGGAGCAGCCTTCTCAAACACGCTAAAAGCGAGGTTGCTTTTGAGACTGCTACCGCGTACCTGGGACGCCTTCTGGGCGAGGCCGATTTCGTCACCCCCTTTGCGTTTCTGGCCCGGATTCTCAATGAGCCCTGCCCTGGCAGTCCCGTCAGCGGCCGCCGTGCGCTCTGGGCTCGCCTCGGCCTTGATGCTCTCGACCCGATCGATGAGCTCTTGAATGCCGCACAGGATTTCAGTTTGCGTCATGCGCCTTCGCTTGAAATTTTCCTGCACCGCATCCGCGCCACAGAGAGGACGATCAAACGCGAAATGGACCAGAGGGGCGGCCAGGTGCGCATCATGACCATCCATGGGGCAAAAGGTCTCGAGGCGCCGATTGTTTTTCTGCCCGACACGACAGGCGTCCCCCGACTGCAGGACATTCCGAAACTCGCCTGGAGCGGCGATGATATTCCGCTTTATCTGGCGCGTCGGCCGACCGGTGGGACGGCCTTGCGCCTTTGGACAGACGGCCGTCGCAAGCAACTTGAAGAATACCGTCGCCTTCTTTATGTCGCTTTGACAAGGGCCGCCCGTTGCCTTTTTATATGTGGCTGGTCGCCATCGCGTTCGGAAAGCAATGCGGGAGAATGCTGGTACAATCTTATTCGTGATGGCTTAAGGCAGCATCACGAACCGGCGTCCATTCAGGCCGGCGTGCCGGTCCCCGAAATCGCGTTAGCGGATGAGCTGTGCTCGGCGCCGGAAGACGCGGCGCCGGCGCCGAAGGCGGCGCCCGGCCTCATCCTGCCGGGCTGGGCATTGCAGCCAGCCGAGGACGAACGCGATGTACTACGCCCCTTGGCCGCGTCCCAAAACAAGCTGCGGGCGTCGGCCACACCTGATCGGGCTTTCAGCCGTGGCCGCATCATTCATCGGCTCTTACAGAGCCTACCCGAGGTCGAGGACAGCCGGCGCGAGGCGATTGCCACGAGATTCCTTGGTAACGTGCAGCATCAACTGACGGATGAGCAGCAGAAGGACATTCAGAGGGAAGTGATGCGCCTGCTGCGACATCCCGACTACGCACCGCTGTTCGGTCCCCATAGCCGGGCGGAGGTCCCTTTGGCTGGCCTGGTTGCCGGGCAGCCCATGACCGGGCAGGTCGACCGGCTTTGCCTGCTGCCGCATGAGGTCTGGGTCGTCGACTACAAAACCAATCGTCCGCCCCCGGCGATAGTTTTGGATGTGCCCGCGGAATACAGCCAGCAATTAGCCAATTACCGCGCGATCCTGCGCGGCATATATCCTGACCGAACGCTGCGCTGTTTCCTGCTCTGGACACACGGGCCGCGGCTTATGGAACTGCCGGAGCCGGTTCTGGCCCGTTAATAGCCGGTTAGGATTCCGGGTGCTAGGCTTCCACCCCATGCGCACCTGGGAAATCGACGATAACAAAGCCTTCCCATCCGACCTCGTCCGCGAGCAGGACTTCATTCTGCGCGTGCGCCGGCTGCAGCGCCTCGGTACCCCGCATCTGGTCATCAACCTCGTCTTAAGCGCGCTCGACCCTTTTTCAAAAAATCAAGGCGCGCTCGAAGCTGTGCAGGCGCAGCTGCAAGAGTTTGCCAAAGTTACGCAAGGCCAGTATGCCGAGATGTCGAACGGCGATGCGTTTATCGTCTGGGAACACAATGACAGCACGAAGGAGCTGCCGTCGCGCATCGTCAGCGCGATCCTTCCGGACGCCGCCCGGTCGGGCGACATAAGCCAATTTCTGCTCGTCTATCAGACGCCGCGCGATTACACGCCGCTGCGCGAACGCACCAATCATTACGTTGAAGTCGCACAAGCCGTTTCAGCTCTTGGCGCCGAAGGCTCCCCCTCCCAAGCCCTGCGCAGCGAAGCCGTGCGTGGCGGCCTGACCGCCTGGAGCGTCGATCAGATCGGCAAGCTTCTGGGCGAGATCGACCTTCGCCGTTACGGCCGCAACCAGGCGATCTACCGGCGCAATGCCGATGGCGGATGGCAGCAGGTATGCGAAGAGTATTTCATCAGCTTCGAGGATTTGCGGCGAGAGCGCTTTCCTAAACTGGAGATGATTACGCCAGAGCATCTGTTTCTGGCTCTCTGTGAAATGCTGGACCAACGCATTCTTATGATGCTGACCGATCGGCCCGAGACAATTGCGGGCCGGGCGATCCGCCTCAATTTGTCGGTGCGCTCGATCATGGACGCGGCCTTCGCGCGCTTCATCCACGACATGCCGCGCGAACGGCGGGGCCTGATCGGATTTGAACTTCACAGGGGCGATCTGTTTCAGGACTTTACGCTAACGCTGGGCGCCATGGAGGTACTTAGGGGCGAAGGCTTCAAAGTCGCCATCGATAGCGTCACGCCGGATATGGTGACTTATCTGAATCTCTCAGCCTTCGATGTCGACAACATCAAGATCAACGTGTCAAAGGACAGGGCCGCACAACTCAACGATCCGGCTATCCGCCGGGGGCTGTCGATGATACCGCCCGGCAGGCTGATCTTCTTCCGCTGCGACAATGAGCGTGCACTGGCCGCCGGTATTGAGCTTGGCGTCACCCAGTTTCAAGGCTGGCTCATCGACGATGCCGCGAAAACAAAAGGCTGAGCCTTCTCTTTGCCGGACAAAGATGACAGGATTGCAGGCAAAGAAAAAGGCGGGAAGCTAGCTTCCCGCCTTATCTTTTTGTAGGCGACGGTTTTTTATTTCAGCTTAAACGTGAAGCCAATCGACTGGCCAGCGGCTGTTGCGACCGTGCAGTTGGTCGCTAGGGCCGTACCCGCAAGCACGGGGAAGGCGGTCGCGTTAGCGGCGGCTGGTACCGTGCCCGCGGCGGCATTGCTGACACCGATGATTTGGGGGTCACGGCCAGAACCTGTGTTTGAGGTGATCATGTTCACACAAGCCTGCTGTGGTACGCGGTCAAAGGCAACCATGAACGAGTCGTTGGCCGTACCGGCGGCACTTTGAGCCGGGACGATGGCGACCGATCCGTTCCAGGGATCTTGTGCGAGAGTACCGGCTGCGTTCACCATATCGGCAGGAAACACGCCTGCGGCGATGTAAGTGGCCGGAGCCGTGTTGACGGCGACGGCCGTGAAGGGCATGGTAGCGGCCGGATCGACCGTGCTGGACGTTGCGTACATCGCACGCACGTTCTGAACGATCGTCAAAAGTTCGGTCGTTGCTTTTGAGGTGCGCAGATTGTTATAGACGGCTGCGGCAGCGACCCAGATGGCGCCGAGGATAAGGCCGACGATACCGAGCACGATCGCGATTTCTGTCAGTGTGAAGCCGCGTTTTGCCGCATCGCGCCCTGCCGATCGGCCGATGAGCCCTTTACGCATATTGGTAAGCATGGTGTTCTCCCTAAAATGTGATCCGGCCGTTTCCGGCAGAGGTCCATTTAGCGGGAAAAGCATTAAAAAATAATGAAAGAAAAAAGCCTATATTTACTGCATTTTATGGGAGATTTTAGGCAAATTACGACCTTCTCTTCTTACTGTCTGCAATTGTCCATCCTGCTACAGAAGACAACCCGGGAGTTGTGGTTTTACGGGATGGATTTGCCCGGAAATTCGGGCATATATCGGCGATGACTTTGTCCCTCCCCCCAGCATCGCGGCTCTATGGTCGCCGCAAGGGCCGCCCGTTGCGGTCGCGCAAGACCGGGCTCGTCGCGCAAAAACTTCCAGCTCTACGTATCGCCCTGCCTGTTTCGGAACAGGGGGGCCTCGATCCCTTTGCTTTATTTTCGCCACGACCCCGCGCCGTCTGGCTCGAAATCGGCTTCGGTGGCGGGGAACACTTAGCGACCCAGGCCAAAAAACACACCGACATAGGCTTTATCGGCTGCGAGCCCTTTCTTAACGGGGTCGCCGGCCTGCTCGACCATATCGATCGCGACGGCCTCACAAATGTCCGCATCCTGGCCGATGATGCCCGGCCCCTTTTGGATGCCTTACAGGAGGCAGCAATCGATCGCTGCTTCGTGCTTTTCCCGGACCCTTGGCCCAAAGCTCGCCATGCCGCACGGCGTTTTGTCGGCCAGGAAAATTGTGCCCGGCTCGCCCGCATCCTCAGCAGGGGCGCCGAGTTACGGCTCGCTAGCGATGATCCCGGCTTGATCGGCTGGATACGTGAGCGGATGCAGGAAGCGCCAGAGTTTGAAAAACTCTGGGATTTGCCCGTGCCCCCCGAGGATTGGGTTGAAACCCGCTATGAGCAGAAAGCCTACAAGGCCGGCCGGCAGCCCGCCTATATGGCGTACCGCCGGCGCTGACCTAGCGGGTCCCGTAAAAGCGGTAAAATTTCATGCCCTGCTCCATGGCGGCCAAGCGGTGCGCCCAGATTTCCATGCGGCGTAAGATCGCATTGCGCGTCTCGAGATCGGGCCGGGACATGGTGCCGAGAAATGTGGCCAGGCGCTGCAGTCCCGCCACGACTTCCTTACGGTAAAAATCGGTCTGATCATCGTTGACGCGCAGCTTAAAGCCTTCCTTGGCCCAGCCTTCGGCGGTTTCGATAAGCCCGAGCGGGGTGGTGTCTTTCTCATAGTTCTGCCACGCCACGATCGCGGCATTCTTGCGATTTTCGGGGTTGACGATGTAATCGGTGTAGGAAACCTGAGCCTGTGGCTTTGTGCAGGCCGTGAGGGCCGCAAAAAACTTTTGCTTATCCTGCACCCGGTAGAATGTTTCGCAAGCGATGATGCAATCATAGCTTTGCGTCACCGTTTTGCCCGCGCTGAAGGTGGCCGGGGTATAATGCGAGATAGCGTCTTGCTTGCCCTTGCCGAGCCGCGCCGACATCTCCATGCCGCGGGCCGCGATGCCCGGATCCGGTTCGAGACCGGTCACATAAACCCCGAAATCCTTTGTGATCCTCCGCATCCGGCCACCGAGCCCAGCCGAGAGGTCCAGCACGCTCATCTGCTTATTGAGCCCCAGCGGCTTGATCAGCATATCGGTTACGGCGTCCGAGGCCGGCGTCACAAACCCGTCGCCCCACATTTTTTCCGAGATCTCCCCGGCAAGCGCATGCCACAAAGACGCTGCCGCGGGCTTGGCTGCGGCCGGTTGCTGCGCGGTCCTCGGTTCTGCACGCAATTCGGTATGAAATTCACTTTGGGTACCGGCGCCGCGGCGAAAAGGGTTCTCGGGCCCATCATGCCAGAAATCCTGCGCCAGCCCTGAAAGGAACTGGCCCGCCCTTAGCGGCAGGCTGTTGAGGGGAAGCTTTTGCAGCAGATTTTGAAGAGGATTCGCCATTAGGAGACAGGTGACATTTGCGAATCAGGTACAGTAGCATGAAAATTTGCGGGACAAGATAAAAAGGCAAGAGCTATGTATGCCGACGTCGTCGATTTGCGGGAGTTTTACCAGAGCGCCATCGGCCAAATGGTGCGACGACTTTTGCGGGCGCGCCTGCGCAGCTTTTGGCCCGATCTGCGCAACGAGCGCGTTCTCGCGCTCGGCTATGGCGTGCCGTTATTACGGCCGCTCCTGAGCGAGGCGGGGTCTGTCATCGCCATGATGCCAGCTGCGCAAGGAGTCGCCTACTGGCCGCGCGAGGGACGTAACCTTTCCTGTCTGGCTTCGACTGAGGATTTGCCACTGGCGGATAGCTCGATCGACCGGGTGATCCTTTTGCACGCGCTGGAAGGGTCCGCGGATTCGCGCGGCATGTTGCGTGAAGCCTGGCGCGTGCTCAGAGGCGGGGGCCGCCTCCTCGTCATCGTGCCCAACCGCCGGGGGCTCTGGGCGCACAGCGATCGGACGCCTTTCGGCACGGGGCGACCATATTCGGCCTTTCAGATCAAGGACACGTTACGGGACGAGGGGTTCATGACCGATCGGATCTGGCAGACACTTTACGCGCCACCGTGGGCGTCGCGCCTGACGCTGTCATTGGCGGATATCATTGAAAAATATGGCGAGAAGCTCTTCCCGGGTTTCGGCGGGCTTCTGATGGCGGAGGCAGGAAAGCAGGTTTATGCGCCGCTATTGGCCAAATCCCGCGCAGCCCCACATCGTGTAATCCTGCCCCTCCCGGCCCCCGCCGCACTGCCGATCGGGTAACGCCTCCTGCCGGGTCTGAACTGTATCTTTCCTGGCTTGCGAGTTTTTCTCATACCAAAAGGCTGGACATGGTGAGGTCCTTTCGAGATAAAGAACCCTGCGGATCAACGGATTCTTGCCTTATTTGCGCCGGATTTATTGGCGAATCTCCGATTCACCTTGTACAACGCAGGGCTGGCGTGATCCGCTGCACGGCCAGGTACATCAATGCGAAGTGCACGGCGGCGCAAGTCGCGACAGCTTAAATAGGCTTTCGCGAGCCAAACTTGCCTCTGGCCGGGCATTTTAGACCATTAACGCCGGAGACTGACGCAGAAGACTGACGCAGAAAACTGACAAAGAAGATCAAACCCCAACGACTTGGCCCGACGACCGACAAGGAGAACGAGCTTACCATGGACCCTCAGGCAACCATTAACTCCGTCCAATTGGCCGGTTCGGTCGCATCCAATGACATGTCCTTGATGGGACTGTTTGCGCATGCCGATATGATCGGCAAAGTCGTCATCACCGGCTTGATGATGATTTCCAACCTCACTTGGGCGATCATCTTCGACAAAATGATCAAGATCGGGCGATTGAAAAGGCGCGCCACCTATTTCGAGGAGCGCTTCTGGTCCTCAGGCTCGCTCGACATGCTCTATGACAAGATCAAGCGTCCGGCAGATCCCATGCAGGCCGTTTTCGTCGCCGGTATGAAGGAATGGCGGGGCGCCAACGACAAAGGTCTGTTTATGAAACAGGACGCCCGCAATAACGTGCAGTCGCGCGTCGACCGTATCCTGCAAGTGACGATCGGCCGCGAAATGGCCATGGTCGAGACTTGGATGACTTTTTTGGCCTCTGTAGGATCGGTGGCACCGTTCATTGGCCTGTTCGGCACGGTTTGGGGCATCATGCACAGCTTCATCGGCATAGCCCAGGCCCAAAACACGAGCCTGGCCGTCGTAGCCCCCGGGATCGCCCAGGCCCTCCTCGCAACAGCCATTGGCCTCGTTGCCGCCATTCCGGCGACGGCGGCTTACAATAAATTCTCGACCGATATCGGCCGCTATGGCGCGCGGCTCGAAAACTTCGCCAATGATTTCGTGGCCACGCTGTCCCGTAATCTCGAAGACCATCGCGGCGATAAGGGTAGCCCCGATAAGCCTGATCGCCCGCTCGAAGGAGACACCGCATGGCGGCGCAGATGATGTCCCCCGGCGGCGGCCAGGGGCGCCGCCGCACATGGCGCCCGATGGCGGATATCAACGTCACGCCGTTCGTCGACGTTATGCTCGTCCTGCTCGTGGTGTTCATGATTACGGCCCCGCTTTTGACGGTCGCGGTGCCTGTCGATCTGCCCAAAACCCAGGCTCATTCGATGAACCAGGACAAAGAGCCTCTCGTCGTCAGCATGGATGAGAGCGGACAGGTATACCTGCAGGAAAAAAAGCTGGAACTCGCCGATCTGACGACAAAGCTGCGGGCCATTACCGGCAGCAACCCTGATGCCCGCATTTTCGTTCGCGGCGACAGGGGCGTCGCTTATGGCCGCATCATGGAAGTGATGGGGGCCATCAATGCCGGCGGCTTCAATAAGGTGGCCCTGGTGGCCGAACTTCCGAAACCCGACGGGAAGCCCTGACCGTGTCGATGACGGCGACCACCGTAAATGATGACGGTCTTAAGATCGGCCTCACGATCTCGGCCCTTCTACACGCCGCCTTCTTTCTCTTCCTGTATTTCGGTCTGCCTATTTTCTTCACGCCCCTGCAAGAACATCATGACAGGGTGCCGTTCGAGGTCGTTGAGATCGCCGATATCACGAATACGCGCACTAAAGAGCCAGCACCCGAAGTGAAGCCCCCCGAGCCGCCGCCAAAACCGCCGGAGCCCAAGCCTGAACCCAAGCCGGCGCCCCCACCGGCGCAGGCGCTGCCGCAGCCCAAGCCTGAAC
>JALYJG010000008.1 GCA_030775365.1 Pseudomonadota bacterium | reverse complement strand
TCTCTTCGAGGACGGCACGGCGGGAGACATCGATGTTCCCACGCGCACGGTCCATTTTGAGGATTTGGAAAGGTTGCGGCGTTCCCATCAATGGAGCGATATCGCGCACGGGGCGGATATCGACCTGGCTGCCGGGCAAGAATGCCATGGCGCCGCTGAGGTCAACGGTAAAGCCGCCTTTAACGCGACCTGAAATCACGCCAGTAACATGGGCGCCGTCATCAAAGGATTTCTGCAGTACGGTCCAGCTTTCCTCGCGCTTGGCTTTTTCGCGCGACAGCATAGCTTCGCCGTTGCGGTCTTCCATGCGTTCCAGAAACACTTCGACCGTGTCGCCGGATTTCAGTTCCGGCATCTGGCCGGCGATGGAGAACTCGCGCAAGGCGACGCGGCCTTCGGACTTCAGGCCGACATCGATCAGAACAAAATCGTTCTCGATCGAAATGACGCGTCCCTTGATAACGCTGCCTTCGAGGCGGCCGGCCTTACCGAAGGATTCGTCGAGCATGGCGGCGAAACTATCGCCGGCCGCCATTGACGTGTTGGCAGCTTCTTTGGTCGCGCGCGGTGAGGCGACGCGTTTTTGTGTTGCGCGTGTAGACATTTGATTTTTTTCTCTTTCCGAATAGGCAGATCCCAGCTTCTCTGAGCGTGATCACCTGCTTGCTTTCGCTTTGGCCGCCTCATCGGGCGGGTCAGTTGCGTTGCCGGACGACTATCGACGCTCAAGGCTGAAAGCAGGGCCCCGTGGTGTCAATTGCCAATCCGTGTCCGACCTTATGTCGGAGTTTCAAGCGCCAGCACTTGGCGGGTGGTTCTCAGGGCCTCGGCGAAAGCCTCTTCTGCCGTCATCCTCGTAGTATCGATAATGACCGCATCGGAGGCCGGTTTTGTCGGAGCCGTGACGCGTGCCGCATCGCGGCTGTCGCGCTCCGCCATATCCCTAAATACAGCCGCGTAAGTATCATTTTCGCCCCTGGCCTGCAACTCCTTAAAACGGCGCTCCGCCCGAGCCTCGAGGCTTGCGGTAATGTAAAGCTTTACAGGGGCTTGGGGGGCGATGACGGTACCGATATCACGTCCATCCAGCACGGCTCCCCGTTTGCCGTGAGGGGGCGTGGCGCAGAAATTTTTTTGAAACTCCAACAGCGCCGCGCGCACCCCGGGTATCGCCGCTACCTTTGACGCCGCCTGTGCCGTCGCGTCGGCACGCAACGCCGGATCGGAAAAGCCCGATAGGCCTCCCGTTTGTAAGGCAGACGCGGCTTCTGTTGCGCTCGGCGCGTCCGCGGGATCCCCGCCAGCGCGCAAGACGGCAAGCGCCGTTGCCCGATAGAGCAGTCCGGTATCGAGATGAGCAAAATCAAGTTCAGCGGCAAGTCGTTTAGCAATCGTGCCTTTGCCGCTCGCGGCAGGGCCGTCGATGGCAATGATCAAGGGCGGATGGTTCATAGCTAAGCCTACCAATTATCCGGCTGTCCAAGACAGAGTTTCTCATAACAGAGTTGCGTCCTATCTTTGAGGTTTTTTGTTGGCAAGACGGTCCCCGACGGCACGGCCTCGTTGCGTCCCACTCTGGCAACGCCCTGTCGGAAGCCGGGAGGGGCGGTTCATAAGTGTTCGCTAAGAAAGCGATCGCCAGGGCCGCGGCGCGACTTGTAAAAACACACATAAACCCTCATCCTAGGGTCGCAAACCGAAATGTCATCGGCCGCGCCGGGCGGCTATAATGCGAGCATAATATGGCAACCATCCGAGGCAAGGTCATAGGAGGCATTCTCGGCTTTGTCGTAGGCGGGGGGCCGGTGGGCGCGGCTGCCGGCATTGTCATAGGTCATATGTATGATACCGGACCCGAAATGCTCGGGCGCGATCCGTGGACGACCATCAAGGATTCCTACAGTGATTTTCACGGCACCACCGAGCAGTCGGCCTTCACGATGGGGGTCATCGTGTTGGGCGCGAAGATGGCCAAGGCCGACGGCCGGGTTAGTCGCGCGGAAATAGAAGCTTTCAAGCGCGTTTTCAAAGTGGCGCCCGCCCAGGAACAAAGTGTGGGCAAACTTTTCAACCGGGCTCGCACGAGCGCCAGCGGTTTCGAACCCTATGCCTTTCAGCTCTCGAACGTCTTCCAGCAGAACCCGGCCGTGCTCGAAGAGATTCTGGGCGGCCTGTTCATTATCGCGGCGGCAGACAATAACGGCCTGAGCCCGGTCGAGCTCACGTTTCTCAAGCGCGTCGCGATCATCTTCAATATGGGCGGAGAAAGCTTCGCCCGCATAGCCGCACGCGCCGGCGTGCGTCTGCCAGGCGAGGCACCGGCGCGCAGCGAGGAGCAGGAGGCTTACGATATTCTTGGCGTAAAGGTTGAAAGTTCAGCCGAGGAGATTAAAAATGCCTATCGCGCCCTGATTCGCGAACACCACCCTGACCGCCTCATAGCCCAAGGCGTCCCACCTGAATTTGTAGCAACGGCGAACGAGAAAATGAAACGTATCAACGTCGCCTATGATCGGCTGTGTAAAAGCCGAGGCATTAAATAAATGTTCCCGATTGTCCGTTATGCCTCGCCCAATTTCGATGAGCGGGATCCTGAGGTTGTGCGGCAATATGCAGTCATCCATTACACCGGCATGCCGACAGGGCTGGCTGCTATCGAGCGCTTATGCGACCCCGTTGCGAAAGTCAGCGCGCATTACGTGATCGAGGAGGACGGCCGGATTTTTCGGCTTGTCGAGGAATCCAAGCGCGCCTGGCATGCTGGGCAGAGCTTTTGGCGGGGATTGCGCGATATCAATAGCGCCTCCATCGGCATCGAGCTCGTTAACCCTGGCCATCACAACGGCTACCGTCCTTTTCCCGAGGCCCAGCTCGCGGCCCTCAAAACAGTGCTGGCCGATATGGCGAACCGTCAAATGCTGTCCCCCCTACACGGTCTATTGGCGCATTCCGATGTAGCGCCCCTCCGAAAAGAAGACCCGGGCGAGCTATTCCCCTGGCAGGCCTTGGCGCAGGGCGGTTTCGGTCTGTGGCCGGAACCCCGCTCAGAGGATTACGGGCCCGCCGAAGATCGGGAGGTCCAGGATCTCTTGCGCGCCATCGGCTATGACTGTCCCGAAACTGGCGCTTACGACCGACCGACGCGTGCCGCGTTGCTGGCCTTTCAGCGCCGGTATGAGCCCAACAATTTGACCGGTACGCCCGAGCGCGAAACCGTGGCTCGGATGCGCGCGCTACTGCGCCTTACGGCGTCCATTCCGGCAACGTCTCGCCCTTCTGTATAGCTTCGGCGAGTGGCGTGAAGCCGGCCACGACGCGTTCATAGACCGGACGTTTGAAGTCCACGAGCATTTTGGGAGTCTCAGCTAGCGGCATCCATTTCCAGGCGACGAATTCGGGGTTTTCTGGTTCATGCTCGCCCGACAGGTCGATGTCGGTGTCCTCACCGAGAAATTGCAAAGCGAACCAGTCCTGTTCCTGGCCACGATATTTGCCGCGGAAAACCCCGCCTTTGTATTGCATCCAGTCAGGGAACTCGTACCTTAGCTTTTCGGGCAGGCGGGCAATGATCTTGGCTTTGTCGGTGCCGATTTCTTCCTTAAGCTCACGCAAGGCGGTGGTCACGATCTCCTCGTCTTTATGGACGCCGCCCTGCGGCATCTGCCAAGCGCCACGCCGATCCCGGCGCTCGGCCATCAGCACAAGTCCCTGGCGATTGAAAAGACAAAGGCCCACGCCGCGGCGGTACGGAAGTTTGGAAGGATCGGTTGTCATCCTCTCGCCATAGCATATTCGCGCGGGGCCTGGGAACACTGTCGTGCAATCACTGGGTCTGTGACCGGCTCTTTAGCGCGCTGGCATAGACATCCGCTTTTTTGATTCCGGTAATGACGCTCACGGCGGCGACCGCGTCGCGTAGGCTCATGGTCGTCAGATATTCCTTTAGGAGCGCATCCACATCCTGCAGGGCCGGCTGACTCGCTAAAGGCGGCCCGACGACGAGCGTGATCTCGCCTTTGGCCGCGTGCTCACTGTAAAAAGCGGCCAGCTCGGCGAGCGAGCCGCGGCGGGTTTCCTCAAAAAGCTTGGTCAGTTCGCGCGCGACAGCACAGGGACGATCACCGCCGAGGACGTGGGCAAGATCGGCAAGCGCGGCGCCCAACCGCTGCGGCGCTTCATAAAACAGAAGTGTCGCCTGAACATCGCGCAGCGCCGCGATCGCTTTCTGCCGACCCGTAGCCTTCGGCGGAAGAAAGCCGGCAAAGTAGAAACTGTCTGTTGGAAGCCCCGATCCGGCCATCGCCATCAATGCAGCGTTGGCGCCCGGGATCACGGTGACCGTGTAGTTCGCAGCGCGGCATGCGCGCACAAGCTTGTAACCGGGATCGGCGATCAGGGGCATGCCGGCATCGCTGATCAGCGCGACCGCCTCGCCATCCGCGATATACTTGAGAATCTGCGGACGCATTGTATCGGCATTATGATCATGGTACGGCAAGAGCGGTTTTTTTATGCCGTATTTAGTCAGCATGCCGCCGCTGACACGCGTATCCTCACAAGCGATCCTGTCGGAATGGGCCAAGGTCCACAAGGCGCGCAAGGAAATGTCGCCAAGGTGACCGATCGGCGTCGCAACGACATAAAGTCCGGAATCCATTGCCGCCGATGATTTACTTATCGCGCTTTCCCCGCTAGCCTCGAGCAGTTTTCTGGCCATAGACGGGTAATCTGGCGATGACATCTTCTTTTTTTCGGACGTTGCTGACATTTGGGCTGTTCGCCTTTCTTGGCGGCTGCACATCCGTGCCCTGGGGCAGCCATTCATCCAATGTAGCGCACAACGAGGGGCCTTCACAAACCTCGCCGGACGAAGCGCCTGTCCCCAAGGCTTCACCTGCCGAGCCCGTACAGGCCCAGGCACTGCCAGGCTCTCAACTCGGCGGCGCGGCCGCGATCCACGGCAAGGTCGCAATTTTGCTGCCCTTGTCGGGCAAGAACATGGCGCTTGGTCACGCCATGCTGAACGCGGCGCAAATGGCCGTGTTTGATATGTCAGGCGGCGCTTTCCAATTGATGCCGCGCGATACTGGTACGACTGAAGCGACGGCCGTAGCGGCAGCGCGCGATGCGGTCGGAAGTGGGGCCCAACTCATCATAGGACCCTTGTTCGGCGCCCAGGTGCCGGGCGTGCGCTCCGTGGCCGAAGCGGCGGGTATCAGCATGCTCACACTATCAACCGATACAACTCTGGCCGCGCCCGGTGTTTTCGTCATGGGCTTTGCTCCGGGGCCGCAGGTTGACAGGGTGATAGGCTTCGCCGCGTCCAAAGGGCTGAAGCGTTTCGCCGCGCTGTTGCCGGACACGGCTTATGGCACGCTCGTCGGCCAGGAATTCCAGGCGGCGGTCAGCCGGGCCGGGGGCGCTGTTGTGAACGTTCAAACTTATGACAACCTGCAGCATAATATTGCGAGCGCCGTTGCCGGTCTCACTCAATATCGGGATCGGATGGACGCGTTATTCATTCCAGCCGGTGGGCCGGAGCTTGATCAAATCGTGGCGCAATTGAGCGCGGCCGCCTTTGATAATCATCGTATACGCATGCTGGGTACAGGCCTTTGGGATGAAGCCGGGATCGGCCAGCGCCTGAGTTTTCTGGACGGCGCATGGTATGCAGCTTCGGATCCTTCGACCCGGAAAAATTTCACGCTTGTTTATGAGCGTTCCTACAAGCAAGAGCCGCCTCGCCTGGCCACGCTGGCTTATGACGCGACCGCCTTGGCGGCGGTGCTTGCCCGTCGTGGCGAGCGGTTCGACCGCAGCGCCTTGACCAATCCCAATGGATTTTCGGGCGTCGATGGGATTTTTCGTCTGACCGAACAAGGGCTTGTGGAGCGGGGACTTGCGGTCGATGAAATTGAGGCCGTCGGTGAGCAGGTGGTTTCGCCGGCACCGGTGACCTTCGCCGCTCAAAGAGCTCAATAATCGCCTGGTGTTGCTGGAAAAATGCCTTGTCCGACCTGGGCCCGGCCAGTATCATCGCCGAGCCGCTCGAAAGCGTCGCTGAACGGAAGCGCGCAGTTGCGCGCGCGGCCTTCATGGATTCTTAACGTGGACGGCCGAAAACACGATTAAAGGGGCTTCAGGCGATTTCTTTGGTAGTCTGCAAAAAGGAATGATTACCAATTTTTCATAAAATCCGGTTTAAGGTACAGTCCCCGTTTGTCTGATAACCGCATGAACAAGGGCCGCAATCCGCCATGATGGAACTTCTTGACGAGATCTTCGCCGCGACTCTCGTTGGCATGCGTCAGCCTGTTGAATCCTATATCGCTTTGGAAACCTCGGACGGCGAACACAACCTCGTCGCCGGCGACGGATCTCTCATAGGCTTCATTAAAGTCTCGGGCGCTCGCCGCATCATCGGTGACGAAGAGTACCAGTGGATCGTGGAGCAGGCCACGCTGAAGCTCGGCGCGCGTTTCGACCGTCCGGGATATGCCGTTCAATTCTATTTCATGCGCGACCCGGCTGGCATCGGCCATGATCTTGAGCAGCTTATGCGCTCGAACCGCAGTACGGCCCGGGTGCTCGATCTCGACCTCGGTGACTTGCTGGACGAGCGCGTCAAGAATTTGTCGCGCTACATGGCGCACGAAGATATTTATCTTGCCTTGTGGACGCGGCCTTCCTCCATTCCAAAGAAGGATTACAAGACCTCGATCGAGGCGCGCGGCAAGAAAAAATGGGCGGTCGCCAAGGATTCGCAAAATCCGACCCAAGCGCTCGATGTCTTGCGAACACGGCACAAATCCTTCGTGTCTTCGATCTCGGCGGCTCTGGAAGAGCTTGGCATGAAGGCGGGCGTTGTGACTTCCCACCAGGCGCTGGCGGCCATCCGTACAAGTCTTTATCCGCAGATCGGGCATGAGGAGTGGCGCGCCAATCTTCCGGGCGATCCTTTGATGCCGCGCGTTCCCCATCACGGTAACAAGGATGCGTCAGACGTACTCTGGCCGCCTTTGCGCCAGCAGCTTTGCTCAGGCGATGCTACCGTTCTGTCCCCCTCCGTCGTTCGCATCGGTAACCTCCTCTGGGGCGGGGTGGACATGACGCTTGCCCCTGCCGAGCCCTCGCCTTTCCCACAATTGCTTAATCGTCTGATCGACAATGACATTCCGTTCCGTGTGTCCTTCCTGATTGAAAGTGCTGGCGTTCATGGCGTGGGCTTCCGCGCATTCGCCGCCGCCGTTCTGTCCTTTACCAATGAAGTCAACCGCCAGATCCGTGAATCACTTAAGGCTTTGCAAGCGCTAGCGCAAAATGAACCCGTCGTGCGCTTGCGCATATCGTTTGCGACTTACGCCCCGGCAACCGATCGAAAGCTGATTGAGACCCGCCTTAGCACTCTGACGCAGGCCGTCGAAGCCTGGGGCTATTGCCAGGCATCCTCGGCGGTCGGCGATCCGCTCGAAGCGGTCTTGTCCTCGGCGCTCGGCATTGCCTGCGCCTCGACGGCCCCGGCGGCTGTCGCTCCGTTCAAGGAAGTGATCAAGCTTCTACCGTGGCAACGCGCCTCGTCGCCCTTTACGGGCGGTCCTATCGCATTCCGCACGCCGGACGGACGACTATGGCCGTACCAGACCGGCAGCGCCCTGACGACGGCATGGTTTGATCTAATCTTCGCGCAACCGGGGTCGGGTAAATCGGTTCTGATGAACGCGCTCAATCTCGGGACTATTCTCACATCCGGCACGAGCAAGCTGCCCTACGTCGCCATTCTCGATATCGGCCCGTCCTCGGCGGGCTTGATTTCGCTGATCCGCGACGCTCTGCCGCTTGAGCGTCGGCACGAGGCGCTGCATTTCAAGATGCGCATGACGCCCGACTACGCGATCAACCCGTTCGACACTCAGCTTGGATGCAGATATCCGCTGCCGGAAGAGCGCGCCTATCTGACGGAGTTGATCACGCTGTTGTGCACCCCGCCAGGTCAAGCCCAACCCTATGACGGTATGGCTCAGCTCGCAGGTCTTTGCGTTGACGAAATGTTCCGGTGGCGCGATGACGCCGGCGCCAATACCGAAGCCCGCCCTTACCTCGTGCGCGTTGAAGCCGAAGTTGACGAGGCGATCAAGAAATATGACATCCAGGTGGCGCAGGACGCGTACTGGTGGGATATCGTCGACGCTCTGCATGAAAAGAATGCCCATCACGAAGCCACGATGGCCCAGCGACACGCGGTGCCTACTTTGGTTGACGCCGTCACAGCTGCGCGGCGTCCGCAGATTCGTGCTCTTTTGGAAGAAGCCCAGATCAGTTCCTCGGCTGAATCCGTCATTCATGCGTTCGAGCGTATGATCTCCTCGTCGATCCGTGAATTCCCCATTCTGGCGTCGGTGACAAGGTTCGATATCGGCAGCGCTCGCGTCGCCGCCATCGATTTGCAGGACGTCGCCCCGCAAGGTGATGAACTCGCGGCCCGGCAGACAGCGATCATGTACATGCTCGCGCGCCACGCTTTGATCCGCGCCTGGTGGTTGGGCCCGGAAATGCTCAACGCCGTCCCGCCGAAGTTCAAGGCCTATCACGAGGCCCGGGTGCGCGACGTCCGCGAGACGCCTAAGCGCATTTGCTTTGACGAATTCCACCGTACCAGCCGTACCTCGGCCGTTCGTGCCCAGGTCGTGCGCGACGTTCGTGAAGGCCGTAAATGGGGCGTGCAGATCGTGCTCGCCTCCCAGCTGCTCGACGATTTCAGCAAAGACATGGTCGATTTGGCCACGAGTATCTGGGTTTGCGGTACCGCGGTGTCGGATCGCGCCGTCACCGAGACGGCCGAGCGTTTCGGCATGTCCGACACCGCCCGCTGGGTCATGCGTTACCGCCTGACCGGTCCCCGCGCGAGCGGTGCGCCCGTTCTGCTGCTGCTTTTGACGACCGAAGGGCTTTTCGAACAGCATCTCGTCAACACGCTCGGCTCGATCGAATTGTGGGCTTTGTCGACCTCCGTCGAAGACGTGCAACTCCGCAGCAAGCTTTATACCGCCCTGGGGGCGGCGCGCGCACGCCGCATCCTCGCCCGCTCCTTCCCGACGGGGTCGGCCCGGCAAGAAATCCGCCGGCGGATCGTCATGCGGGCGGAGCGTGGCGAGATCGAAAGTAGCGCGACCAGCGTCGTCATCGAGGAATTGGCCGAAGAACTCCTGGCCCGCGCCTTTGACATCGATGATGATGCAAAACCGCCCGTTTAAGGGGCCCGGCTTGATGCCGCCCGGAATGTGCGGTAATCCTTATATATTACGTTTGGATAAGGATATTTTATGAGCGCCGCCGGACAACAAAACCAGCCTGAACCCGGCATCCTTTTGTTCATGATCGGCTTCCTGGTTTTCGGGATGCTGTGGCTGATTTGGCATTTCTTCAAAGAACCGCTGTTGGATGGTATGCGCTGGCTGCGCTATGGCGAGCTTTGGATCGTCAGCGTTTTCACTGACAAGCAGGATGCTTGCCTGCACTGGTTGAAATCCGTTCGCTTTGGCGATGCGGCTCCTTCGCCCCGGGTCATCGAATACACGCAAGGTTGTTTTGGCCTGGCTTATCTCGGCGCGCAAGGGGAGGGGGCAGCGGATTATTTTCAGCTCTCGGCCACAAGCATGGCGGCAGTCGAGCGTATTGTCACCTTGTATGATCGCTGGATTTTGGTCGCAGGCCTCGGCGCATTCGGGATCTACATTTCGTTTTTCTCACCGCGCAACAAATTCCGCACCCGCCACTCGCTTGAAACATTTATCCAGACGCAGGCAAAGATGTGGCCCATCATTGCGCCGATCGCCAAATTCGATCCGGGAAAAACCAGCGCTCGACGCCTCGGCGACAAGATTCCCGACAAACTGCCGCCTTTCGCCGAAGCCCTTTCCCCGGAAGAATGGATTTCTTACCACCGCATTACCGTCACCAACGGTATCCCGGATCGTGAGGCGGCGCGTCGTGCGTTTCTGCTTCAGTTGGGTCCCCGCTGGACGGGTCTCGACGGCACGCCTTTACATGTCCAGGCGCTGATCGCGGCCTTTGCCCTCAAGGGCGCGCAAAAACGCGAGGAAAGCGATGATTTGCTCGGCCGTCTTTCCCTATGTTGGAGTGTCGGTGCCGGTTTAAGCCTGCCCGGAGACCTGTTGAACGAGATTCGCGGCTACAATCGCGATGCGAAGCTTATCGAGCCGGTTCTTGAAGTCGCCCGCGAACATGCCTACAGGGTTACCGCCGTTCTTGGCATCCTTCGCTGGGCTCGCATGCAAGGCGGTGTGACGGCACCCGCACAGTTTCTATGGCTGCGCGCGGTTGACCGCGTGTTATGGTATGCTCTGAACAATCTTGGGCGCCGTTCCTTCCATACCGAAGGCGCTGGAGCCTTGGCGCATTTTATGGCGGAGAGGAACGCCAAGAAAGCGCTGCCTATCCCTCGTATTGACACGGCCATTGTAACCCTTAATCAGTACTTTGCTTCATCCGGCCAACCGATCCCACCCCGCGAATAGTCAGAATCAAGAGGCACGCCATGAGCTTTGACGACGAAAAACCCGTAAGGGTCACACGTGACGGCGAAACGCTGGTCGTGGCTTACCCGAGCGCGCGCCCGCCCCTGGTGTGGAGATTCGACCTTGCGCGCCATCCTGGTTTCACCCTCTCGCTTCAGGGCGCTGACGAAAACTGGGAACTGGGGATTTCGGCGCCGAAAGAGCCATTTCAGCCTTTTGTCCGTTTCCGCTCGCGGGATGATGCCGAGGAAGCCTTTGAAAGAACGCAAGAGGGTCTTCTGAAGAAAAAGAGCAACATCTGGCGCTCGGTAGCCTTTGGTCTGGTCGCCTTACTTGCGCTGGTCATTATTTTCTTCGTCATACCGCTGAGCCGCTACGCTTCCGCGCATCCGCCCATGGCTCCTTCTGGCCGGAACTCAGCTTTGGCCAATCCATCAATGTTCGGCGGCGAAGAGCCAGTCCCGCCGCCCTTGAAGCCCCTGAAAGAGGGCGTACCCATGTCCGCCGATGATGTGCTGAAGCCGCCCCCTTAACCAGGCTAAGCCGTCCGTGAATTATCGCCATATTTTCCATGCCGGCAATATTTGCGACGTCGTCAAACACGCGGCCCTTACCTTGGTTCTCGCCGAATTATGCAAGAAAACGACAAGCTTTTTCCTGCTTGATACCCACGCTGGTGCCGGACTTTATGATCTCGAGGATTCGCTCGCCGGAAAAACCAATGAGGCCGAGCGCGGTATTCGCCGACTGCTTGCGGCACCCAAGATTGGGGAATTGGCCGGCTATTATGATGCCCTTGCCTCCTTCAATCGCGAGCCGGATGGGCAGCCGCCGCCCGTCGCAGGGATTCGCTTTTACCCCGGCTCCCCTTTGCTCGCCGCAAGCCTCATGCGGGCAGGGGACAGGCTTATAGCGTGCGAGCTGCTCGAGGAGGATGTGCAGAACCTCAAGCGGCACGCACGGCGTTTTCCTAATATCCATGTGCACCATCGCAACGGCTATGAGGCGATGGGCGCTTTTGTTCCGCCCGCCGAGAAACGGGGACTCGTTTTGATCGATCCGCCCTACGAGGACTCCCAGGAATTCGGATCGCTTACGCAGGCGACCAAAAGCGCCTGCCGACGTTGGCCACACGGGGTCTATTTGATCTGGTACCCGATCAAGGAGCGGCCGGCCCTTTGGCGATTTCATGAGGGGCTCGTCGAGAGCGGTTTGCCCCGGCTGCTCTGCGCAGAGTTTCTCTATGAAGAAGAAACGCGCCATGACTGGCTCAATGGGTGCGGTCTGATTTTCATCAATCCGCCCTGGCAGCTCGATGAAAAGCTGCGCACGGTTTTTTCGGCGCTGCACGGCGCCCTTGGCGCCGTTCAACAGGGCAACGATATCAGATGGCTTGCGGGCGGCAATAACGCCGAAACTTAAGCGGCCTCGGAGCGACGATCCTGGAGGGGCGTATGGGAGAGATTTTCATAGAGCTCCATCGTGCCCTCAAACCACTGCTCACGTCGGAAGTTCTCGGCGATGAAGTGACGGGTGCGCTCAGCAAGTCCGAGGCGCTGACCGGTGCTCAGATGCGTTGCCTCTCTGAGAGCGGCCGCAAGCGCCTTGGTGTCGTTGGGCGGCACGATCCATGCGGTTTCACCGCTGCGTATCATCTCGCTGTTGGCGCCGCTGTCGGTCACGATGACAGGCCGCCCGATTGCCTGAGCGGCGAGCAGCGAGCGGTTTTGCCCGTTGGGCGTGACGTTAGGTGCCACGACGATGCCGGCCAGCCAGAAGGCCGTCGGCCAGTCAGCGCAAAAATCGGGCATAACAACCCTGCCGTTCAGTTCCATGCGTGCAACCTCGCGTTCAAGTTCGGCGCGGCGTCCCGGTGATTGCTTATCGTCGCCAATCAACACGCTAAAAATATTTTCATCTTTGAGGGATGCCAGGGCCTCGAGGAAAACTTCGTGCCCATAACCGCGCTGCAACGGCATCGGCACCATTGTAACCGTCGCCTGTTCCGGCAAACGCCACAGGCGGCTTAGCCCCTGCAGGCGCTCGGCGCTGATGGAATTGGCGCTGTACCACTGCAAATCGATACCGGGCGGGATATGCCATATGCGCTTAGAGGGGAAAGGAAACTTCTCAAGCATGTCGAACAGCATAAATTCCGAGGGCACTCTCACAAGGCAGGGCATGGCCGCTAGAGCCTCAATAAGCCCGCTCGTCCGCTGATTTTTAGGCAGCGGTTCGGTGAGATCCACTATAAAAGGCACGCGATGGGTGCGGCTGAGGCCCATCGCCAGCGGCAGCAAGTCAAGCCCATGGGCATGAATAATCGCCGGCCGCTCCCGTTGCACGAGCGCCGCCAGATGCACCTTATTGCGCCAGCTTGAAAATAGGCCGCGCCCGTCGAGAGGCATCCGGGTATGCCGGACGGCGGCTCTTTCAGCTTCCGTCACAAGCATGCCACCGCTCGAGGCAATGAGTGCCCGTCCGCCCGATCGTTGCGTCAGGACAGCAAGGTCCACGGTCTCGCGGCCGGGATCGGCCGATTCGAGATCGCGGCACAGATGAAGGATCGTACGGCGCGCCCCACGAGGCACATGAGGCTTGAGGCCTGTGGTGGCTCTGTTAAGTTGGCTTGATGATGTGGCGCGCATGGACATAGTCTATCACGATCCGGAAGGTGCGTGTCGCGGAACGCGAGCGCAGGGTATATTAAAAACGTGTAACAGTTTGCCAACCTCAAAGCTGCGGTAACGGCCGAATGAAACCCGACTTTCTCACCTTACCGGATGTAAGGCTGGCGTATCAACACCAGCGTGGTCGAGCCAATAGGCCGGGAATCGTGTTTTTGGGGGGGTATGCGTCCGATATGACGGGGACAAAGGCGGATTTCCTCGCCGAGCGCTGTGCTGCGGCGGATATATCCTTCCTGCGAATCGACTATCGAGGCCACGGGCAATCGAGTGGAACCTTTACCGACGGCACAATTGGTGCCTGGTTCGAGGATACATGCACCGTTTTTGACCGGCTCACAGAGGGCGCGCAGATCGTTGTCGGCTCGTCAATGGGCGGGTGGCTCGCCTGCCTGCTGGCTGTGGGGCGCGCGGCACGGGTGCACGCGTTGATAGGCGTTGCCGCCGGACCCGACTTTACAGAGGATCTCGTGCTGCCCCATTTGACGGAACCGCAAAAAGAGCGATTGGAAAAAGACGGCGTCATTTATTTCAAGGCCCCGCCACCGGCCCAGCCCATGCCGATCACCAAACGTCTGCTTGTTGAAGCCAAAGCGCATCTGGTCCTCGATAAACCTTTGTCGATCCTCTGCCCGGTGCGCCTCTTGCAAGGAATGGAAGATGAAGATATTCCCTGGCAGCACGCGTTACGCGTGGCCGCCGCTATAGGCCAAGGCGATGTCCAAGTGACGTTGGTGAAGGATGGCGGCCATCGCCTGAGCCGGCCGCAGGATTTAGCGTTGCTGTGGCGTACAGTTGAGGAATTCGTATGACATCGGTTGGCCTATGTTGAAAGTTGGTATTCTGATCTCCGGCCGCGGCAGCAACATGCAGGCCTTGATTGACGCCGCCCGAACGCCGGGCTACCCGGCGCGGATTGAGTGCGTCCTATCCAATAATGCCGAGGCGCCGGGTCTGGCGCGGGCACGCGACGCCGGCATCGCGGTTTATGTCGTCAACAATCGCGACTTCCCGAACCGGGACGCCTTCGAAACCGCGATGGAGGAAAAACTGAATGCGCACGGCGTGCAATTACTCTGTCTTGCCGGCTTCATGCGCCTGTTGACGCCGGCCTTCACGGAGCGCTGGCGGGATCGCCTCGTGAACATTCACCCTTCACTTTTGCCGGCTTTCCCTGGACTGGATCCACACAAAAAAGCGTTGGCTTACGGAGTGAGGTTTGCCGGCTGCACCGTCCATTTTGTGCGCCCCGAGACGGATAGCGGCCCGATCATTATGCAGGCGACGGTTCCTGTTCTGCCTGAAGATACCGAAGAGACCCTTGCGGCCCGCGTGCTTAAGGCCGAACACATTGCCTATCCGGAAACGGTGCGCTTTATTGCCGAAGGCCGGGTGAACGTCTATGAAGGGCGGGTTCTGATAACCGGCGCGCAGGTGCCCCCGGAGACGGTTATAAACCCGATCGAAAATGCGGCGCTTGCCAGATTGAAGCCCGCGTAATCATAATAGACGATCATTATCAGGAGAGAACCATGGCCGATCAATCTCACGCCGCCCATCCGGCGCCACCCGTTCCAGCTGAACTTGTCGACGAGCGTCGGCATGGCTGGCATGCGTTTACACGCATGATGTTCTGGAATGCCGTTGCAACAGCGGCTGTTCTGATCGTCCTTTTGCTGGTCTTCAAAATTTTTTGAGCGCCGCGGTCGCTTTAGCCGACGATCTCTTCCTGCTTAAAGAAGAAAGCAATTTCGGTTTTGGCGTTGTCGGCACTATCCGAGCCATGGACCGAATTGGCTTCGATGCTCTCGGCAAATTCCTTGCGGATCGTTCCCGCGCCCGCATTGGCCGGGTTGGTCGCGCCCATGATCTCACGATTGCGCGCCACGGCGTTTTCGCCCTCCAACACCTGCACCACGACCGGCCCTGAGCACATGAAGGCGCAAAGATCGTTGAAAAACGGGCGTTCCTTGTGAACGGCATAAAAGCCTTCCGCCTGTTCTTTCGTCATCTTAATGCGCTTTTGCGCGATGATGCGCAGGCCTGCTTCCTCAAGCTTGGCATTGACCTTGCCGGTCAGATTACGACGTGTGGCGTCGGGCTTGATGATCGAAAAAGTACGTTCGGCTGGCATGAGATTGTTCCTGCATGAATGGAATTGATACGGTGCCGGTTATATAGACGGGCCGAACCATCCGCGCAAGAGAGAGGCTGGCAGCCTGGTTAGCCCCTCTCGGGGGTGGGAGCGCTGGTCCCCTGGCGCCGCGGCGTCGCCGCAACTGGGCCCGTCGGAAGCTCGAGCTGCTCGCGGATATGTCCGTAGTCCGGAAAACCGCTGACATTTCCTTCGACCAGCACGGAAACGCGAAATTGGCGCATCCGGCGCACCATATTGGCCTTGTCCTGCTCGGTCGTGGCGAGAAACGCGTGCAGATCACGGTTGGCCGAGGGAATTTCGCCTTTTCGCATGAGGTCATGCGCCAGATTCTTAGCGCCCCGCCTCTCAACGCGGTTGCGCAACAGCGCCTGTGCTGTCCTTAGCGGATGAAAAAGGAGATCGCTATAGGCATGCCTGTAACCGGGCCGCAAAGTTTTAGCCATTTGCAGCGGGTGAGCGAGCCAATCGTGCAAGCCTGGGGCTTTGACCGTTGGGCCGTTCATCGTTTGGTCAAGCACATCCCGCACAAGTGATATCGATTTTTCCGCGTCTGCGACGGCGGTCGTATAACGGATCGTGAGCATCGTAATGTTGCCCTCGCTGTTCGACGAGGTGTCGACCCGGTAGGCCAGGCCGCTTTCACGAAAGGCTTTATTCAAGACCGGAGAGAGACCATGCGCAAGACCAGCTACGTGGATCGCCGGATGATCGGCATCCGTCGGGCAATTGAAGCCAAGACTGATCGTCGCCCCTTCGTTGCCCGCCACAGCTCTCTCGGCGTAACCTCCGCGATACTCATGCATCACCGGTGGCTTTCTTTCACCCACAGGCAGTTGAAACCACTCCTTGACGAGTTTGACGACTTCCTCATGCCGGACAGGACCCTCGGCGGCGATAACCACTTGCCCGCTGCGGTAATATTCGTTCCGAAAACGTTGCAGCTCTTCCAGCGAAATACTTTGAATGGTATCCCGTAGGCCGAGAACGTCGTGGTGATGTGGGGCCGCTCCGAACGCAATGCTTTGACCTAAAGCCATAGTTTTTTTGGCCGGTTGGGCCTGGGCGTCGATACGTTCGGCCTCGATCAGCCTCTTTTCCGTTTCCAAAAATCCTGGACTGAAGGTCGGGCGGCATACTTTGTCGGAAAGCGCGAACAAAGCCGGCTTCCTGGATTTGGGATGGACTACGGCCTCGTAGACCGTGGCATCGAGCGACGTGCTCGCGTTAAACGTGCCTAGGTATCTCGGAATCGTGCCATCCCCCAAATCTACCGCCGACACATGAGCCGAGGGTCCGAGCGCTACGTGCTCATACAGATGGCTTATACCGTGCGTGTACGCGTCCTTTTCGTGGCTTCGACCGACTTGCACTTCGGCCGTGAAGTCGATGTAGCGGCCCTCGAGCGGATGGGCAATGGACGGAACGTTATGGGTGACGACTTCAATACCGTTGGCAAGGTGCGAGGTTCGAATGCCTTCAGCATGCCTGAGCCGAGCCCGGGATCCGAACGCTGATGCCGCTTTTTTAAATTCTGCCAACATTATGCAACCTGCCAATAAGGGCTCATTATATACGCAAACAGCGCAAATATATAGGTTTCAGTTCCGAGCCTTTTAAGCCGCTAACGCGGAAATGCCCCGGCCAATTGCTGGATGCGGCGCTTGGCCCGGCTATCCCCGAGATCGGCCGCTTTTTTGTACCAGGCGAGAGCTTCGAGAACATTCTTGGACACGCCAAGACCCTCCTCGTAAAGATAGCCGATTTGATCCATGCCTCTTGTGTCGCCAAGACTTGCGGCTTTCCGATACCAGCTCATGGCTTCGGCATAATCGGTCGCCGCGCCTTGCCCGTGTTGAAACATGTAACCCAGCGTCGTCATAGCACTGGCGTTGCCCTCCGTGGCCAGCTGCCGAAAAATAGTCATCGCCCCGGCATAATTGCCCGCGTTGAGGTCGGCATAGCCTTGGCAGGGCGTGCATTGAGGATTTATGGCTGACGAGGTATCCGCAGCGCTCGGATTGTCAAGCGAACGCAAATACTCCTGGGACGTCTTAGCCAGGGCGGGCGGTCCCCTGGCTATAACGGGCAGAAGTATTAGGACGCGCAGAAAGACGCGGGGAAGGACGCACAGAACAAGACGGGCGGCGGAAGGCACCGGCCGGAAAGCCATTCAATCGACCGGTCGCATCGTCGGGAAAGCGATAACTTCACGAATGGTCGGACTGTCCGTGAGCAACATGGCCACGCGGTCCAGTCCCATGCCCATGCCTCCCATCGGCGGCATACCAAAAGCCAGCGCTTTGATGAAGTCTTCGTCGATCGGGTGGGGCGGGTCGTCCGGCCCTCGTTTTTGCTCGGCCTGGTCGAGAAAACGTGCGCGCTGCTCGCGCGGATCGTTCAACTCGCTGAACGCGTTGGCGATCTCCCAGCCGTTGACAAAAGTCTCGAACCGCTGTGCCACTTGCGGGCGATCCGGCCAGGCCTTGGCCAGTGGAGAAATGTCTTTGGGCAGGTCGACGACGTGGGTGGGTTGTATAAGTTTGTGCTCAACCTTCTCGCCGAACGCGGCTTCCACGATCTGGCCCCAGCTCAGGCCAGGTGCGGTCGCGACGCCGATCGCCTTGGCGGCATCCCTGGCACTCTCGGCTTCCGGATGCGCGTAGAGGTCAAGGCCGGCATATTCGCGGACCAGATCGGCCATGGCTTTGCGCGGCCAGGGCGGCGTGAAGTCGATTTCGACGTCGCTGTATTTCACCTTCGGCGTTCCATGCAGGGCAAGCGCCGCTCCGTGGACCAGCTCCTCCACGAGGTCGATCATCGTCGTAAAATCGACATAGGATTGATAGACCTCGAGCGATGTAAATTCGGGGTTATGCCGCGGGCTCAGCCCCTCGTTGCGGAAGCAACGATTGATTTCAAAGACTTTCTCCGAAAGCCCACCGATCACGAGCCGTTTGAGGTGCAGTTCCGGAGCCACGCGCAGATAAAGCGGCATATCGAGCTTGTTATGATGCGTGACGAAGGGTTTCGCGATTGCTCCGCCGGCCATGACGTGCAGCATCGGCGTCTCGACCTCTAAAAAGCCTCGCTCATACAAAAACTGACGCATGCCTGCGATCATTTTATACCGGCTTCGAAGTGTCTCGCGCGTCCTTGGGGTTGCGGCCAGATCCTGTTCGCGATGACGAAAGCGGGCCTCGATGTCTTTGAGTCCGTGAAACTTTTCGGGTGGCGGCTCGAGCGCTTTGGCCAGCACGGTCATTGTTGTGGCGTCGACCGTGATTTCGCCGCGGGGTGTCCGCCGAACGATGCCTGTCACGCCAACGATATCGCCAAGATCGGTCAGTTTGAGAAGGGCTGTCTGCTCAGGGC
>JALYJG010000007.1:14703-19187 GCA_030775365.1 Pseudomonadota bacterium | reverse complement strand
GACTTGTATCAGGCGAATTGGTGACCTCGAAATTGCCGAGATCGGCGGCAGCCGGCGTCACTAAGGAATTGGCGCGGTTGTTGACCTCGTCACATACGCCTGGCGCTACTCTAAGCACCGCTAGCAATTCGTCGTTATTCGTACCGAGGCCTGGGATCGCACCTTGGGGATAGTACCAAATATCACCGCCGGCCGCCGTGCCGTCATTGGAGGGTTGGTTCGCCAGCGAATAAGACGGGGCGGTGATCCCGCCACCGGTTGGCGAGAAAAGCTCTTTCGTTGCGTTCGTGCCACCCGTATTGGCCGCGTTGGTATCGATAGAAGCAAAGGGGATTTCATTTTCCATGATAAGGCGGTCCGTACCGATTTTTAGATTTTCACCAATTTGAATCAGCGCGGAGGCTTTAGTGCGATTACTTTCTGTTGAGGTGCCGGCGGTGAAATTTCCACTTCCGGCCGCGATCGCCGCGGCAAGAATAGCAAGGATAGCGATGATGAAAAGAATTGGACCTATGGCGATGCCGGCCTGCGCGTCAAAATGCCGCTCAGACCCATAGTTAGTTTTTATCATCCACCCTCTCCCTGTCCGGATGTCCCGAACTAAAATCGAGGCCGCCCAATTCGAACGACTTCGCCACCACGCTGCCAGAACTTACAAAATGTGCCGGCGATTCTAGCTCATATTGTCCGACAAATCCGCTAAGGAAAACTTATCGGGCGAAATCAGCCAGAGCCAGGCACTAAGGAATTGATTCTCCTAGTAAAGATTTCTTTTGCGAAAATGTCAATGCCGGGCCGTAGGTTTTCTAGACCGGACCTAGTTCTTGTCCGCCGCCGGTGCTTCGAAATTGATGCGGTCGCCCTTGAGCACCGCATGCATCAGTTCGGCATTCACACACTCTCCGACGCAGAACTCCTCGATCGACCAATGGTATTCGGGGGAAATGGTGTCAACATAACTCAGGGCCGTCAGCCATTGATGGAATTTTGCACCGTTCGCCGAGGTAACACCAAGCCCCTGCCCGTGCACAGAAAAGGTGATATCGGGAAAGCGCCTGCCCATGCGGTCGAAGACCGCCTGGATCTGCTTCAAGTCCATCGGTTTATGCACGACCTTGGGCAGCGTCGGTTCCGTCGCCATGACGGTATCGGTGGCATGCCGCGCCGAGATCGAAAGCACCAACGTATAGACAGCGATCCCCATCATGGCCAGCGCCGCACCCCAGCAGGCGCTGACGACAACGACGGTCGCGCGGTCGAACGCGGCAATGGCTTTCGACATCATCTTAGGCGATAGAGATTTCAGAAGAAGTTTCGAATCCATTATTTCTTCCCCTTGGCGCTCACCGTACCACCCGCGGCTTCATACTCGACCTCTGCCGCGTTGCCGATGGCCACACCCTGCGCCGTCGTCTCAATGGTCTTGCCGCCAAGCTCGTTGATGCGGTCGGCCGTGACGCTCGGCGGCAGAATAGCGCGCCAGCGCGGCTTGCCATCCTTGATCTGGTAGGTCTGCAAAAATCCGTTGACGGCCAGAAGCCCATCGTTGAGATCGGCAAATCTAGCGAGCTGTTCCCGCATGGGGCTCGTACGCAAATGCTCAACAGTCCCCATGAGCTCCATGGTTTTGTCGCGGGTGCGGGCCCGTGCGGCCGACAGATCGTGATTGGTGCTGATCAGGGACATGCTCGCCAGGAGCCAGACAAAGAAAGACAAAATCGTGAGTGCGAGGGCCGTGACGACCGCGAAGCCCGCGAGCACCCGTCGGGCGCGATCCTCGAATAAAGATAGGGAATACCAGGGCACTGGGGTCAGTTGCAGTATGCGATCCGGCACCAGGTCGATCACCGGCACATTGCCAAGTTCGCGCGCCGTCCGTTCGGCCTTGGCGCGCACGACGAGCGTCGTGCCGCGATAAATTTGGAGACTGTCTGCGGTGACGGCCATCATCGTTGCCGTCTCGTCCGTATAATGAGTGTAACATACAGGCGGCGGCGCGGCTTCCTTCATGCCCGGTAGGAGCGAGGCGAACGGGCACCAGGTGCCAACATGCGAAGCGAGCTCGCTCGACCGCACCGCCAGATACCAGATTTTATTTTCGACCGATTGCCAGACGACGTGGACGCGCTCGGTATCGCACGCTTCTGCCGCGGCGTTCCACACGATATCCTCTTCCTCACCGGCAATGCGCGGACATGTCCCGCCGATAAGCTCGGCTGGAAAGTAATACTCGCCAAGCGCACCGATGCTGCCGGTCATGACCCTCAGCAGGGAACTCGTCGTATCGGGCCGCACAGGCTTAACGGAATTGCCCGCCGGGGCGGCAGCATCCCCGTCAGCTGGTTTCGAGGACTCGGCAAGTTTAGAAAAACTCTGACCGAACTTGTCCCAGTCGACGGCAAGCCGCTTCGTGTATTTGGAGAAATCGGCCATGTCAGCTCCGCAAGGACTTGAGGCTGTCGAGGAAGCTCTGATTCTGGATCATGAGCAGGTAGATCATGGTCAACACCGTAGCGCCGAAAAAGAACATCATAGTCATGATGCCCATAAGCGTTATACGCCTTTGGTCGGCTTTAGCCATCAAGGCTCGCTCTTCGGCGATGGCTCCATAGACTTCCGCCAGCTGGTCCACGGACTGAATCGTAACAATTTGGTCGCGCTCGGCTTTGCTCAGCGGCGGGCGGGCAAGAGCGCGGGAGGGATCAACGCCGGCCATGATACGCCCATGGCTTTCTTTCCAGTATCGACGCGCCGTCGGCTCATAGACACTGTCGGTTATGATGTTAATGGCCTCGGCCAGCGGCACCTTACCCATCAGAAGTCGTCGCATAAGCTTGCAGGTATCCTGCAAGCCCACATTGCACAAATAGCTTGAAAACACGGGCGTTTTCATCATCAGCCGGGCGGTAAAGTGGTCAGGCTTATGCCTGTTCATCCAGTACATAACGCCAAGGGAAAAGGCCCCCAGCATGATCGCCGTGATCATGACGAGCAACGTGCCGTTGACCCAGGTCGCCAATTGAATGGCATGGTTGAAGCGGTCGACATCGGCCGGATCGGTACTTTTCGTGCCCTGGTTCTTCAGGTAGGGAATAAAACCGAACTGCGCGGCCCAAACGGCGCTGATGATGTTGACGATATCGAAGGAAAGCCAGCTTAAGGCAGCCATAATGGTTTTGTACTGCTTACCCTTTTCTTCGGTATGTTCGATGGCGTGCTGGACAACACCCTTGAGATCGCCTGCGCGTTCCCCCGCTGTAATGATCGCCATCGTGGCGGCATCCATGAGGCGAAGTTCCCGCAAGGCCTCGGAGAACGATCCGCCCCCTTTGAGGACCGTGCGCGTAGGGAGGAAGGCAAGTCGCCGCCGGGGGTCCTGCTCACTCTCGATGATGTTGAGTAGTGCCGTACCGGTCGAGGCCGTCGCGGCCTGAAAGCGCAGCGCCCGCAGCAGCTGGATCTGCCATGTGCGCGAGCGCACATCCATCCATTCGAACATCGGCGGCTTCTGTTCCCGAATACTGATCGGCCAAAAGCCCTTGCTGCGCAATTGCCGCCGCACGGCATGTTGGTCCGGCAGATAAAAATCGTCTTCCAGCACGGTAACACCGCCGGGTCGCGGCTGAGCATAACGAGCGTGGAAAAGCTTCATGGCCTACCCCCGGCCTTGACGCGTTGACGCTTCCTCAATGAGAAGCGCAGCACCCATATTGGCATCGATTGCGCGGCGATGGATGAGGTCGACAATGGAGGCGCGGCGGGGAATATAAATCGTGCCGGAGACATCGACGATGGAGGAAGTGACATTCGACACCATCATTTCGGTGATGGCGCGGCGGCTGGCCTGGTCTTCCGGCGGAAACATCGCTTCGAGCGCCAGCGTACGGCCGAGGAAACCTGTGTGGTTGCAAAGGTCACAGCCCTCTTTATTGGTCAAGGCTACTTCAGACTCCGGCGGTAGGCCGATCGAGGCACAACGAGCCTCGTCGTTAAACACATGCACCGCTTTCTCCACCTTATGGCAGGCCGGGCAGACCGTTTTGACGAGGCGCTGCGACAAGCTGGCGATGAGGGCGTGACCGAGGATATAGAGACCGCTTGTGCGGTAGGCTGAACTTAGGAAGCCGTCAATACGATCAAGCGTGTGAAGCGCGTCAACCGAGTGGACGGTCGTAATGACCAAATGGCCGGATTCTGTGGCACGCAGCGCGGCCTCGACCGTGTCGCTGTCGCGCATTTCACCCACGATGATGACGTCCGGGTCATGTCGCATAAGGGCGCGGATGATTTCAGCGATGGTATTGGCGGAATTGTCGGTGACCGAGGTCTGGTCGACCAAGGGCATGTCGTATTCAACGGGGGCTTCGACCGAATAAACCGCCCGCGAAGAGCGGTCAATTTCCTGAATGATACCATAAAGAGTTGTCGACTTACCCGAGCCAGTCGGTCCGCTCACCACGAGCAAACCGCCGTCCTTGGTATGA
>JALYJG010000007.1:0-14693 GCA_030775365.1 Pseudomonadota bacterium | reverse complement strand
ACCATGCACGACCTTGCGAATACGGTCAGCGACGACAGGAGCGTGCATAAAGAGCTCATCGAAGCTACGCAGGTTTTCACGATCAAGAAGACGAAGCGTGAGCTTTTCGCCGGATGGCGCGACGGGCAATGCGGCGCAACGGACGTCGATCATGCGTCCCTGCCACTCGAAGGCCAGTCGACCGTCCTGTGGATGCTGCCGATCGGCGGCATCCATTTTCGCGTCCGTTTTGATGCGCGTGACGATTGGCGCCATGACACGGTGCGGCACCAAATGCTTATACATAAGGTCGCCGTCAATGCGGTAACGTATCCAACAACGCGCATCGTCTTCCTGCAGCGACAGATGAATATCCGAGGTACGGCTTTCGAGTGCTTCGGCTAAAATATCGTTGACGGCCTGCTCGACCATCATGGCGTCGTCGGGGTCGCGGGCCAGGCCGACAAGGAGGCGGAGCAAACGTTCGCCGGCCATTTCGCTCTGTTCCCGCATCAATCGCGCGAGCTCGGCCCTGTCCCAGGGCTCGACATCGACGTTCTGAACTTCATGGTTGGCGCGCTGCAGGGCGCTTGTGATGCGAATGAGATCGGCGTCATCCACGCGATCGCCTGTCGCGACACGCAATACGCCGTCGTGCAGCTCGAGCAGGCAGACGCCCATGGCCGCCTGATTGGCAGCGGAGACGTAGAGGCGTAAGGCCTGCATCGTAAGATTTTCCTTGGAGCTGCCCTTGGCTTGCGCACGGGACTTGCTATCCGCCGCAAAACCGTTCCGGCGCAGGATCTCCTCGATCGACAAATAGCGCCCGTTCGCACGGCGCATGGTTTGTTCTGCCAGCGCCAGATCATAATGACGCGGTTTGATCTTCATCGCCTCCGCGTTCAACTTGTTCTGTTCTGGGGAGAGAATTTCGTTCATTTGCCCAGCCCCGCACCCATCGCGGAATTCCCGCCCGGCGGCGCACCGCTGGCGGCGACTGGGCCGGCCAGAGTATCGCTGGCCGCGCTTGCGGCTGCCTTGCTGTCCTTCTTTTGGCTTTTTGCTGCGCCGGCAACAAGATCGGGCGCGGAGGTGAGAGGCAGCGTTTTCTTCTTGCCGTTGACCAAGAGCTCAACCGACTTAGCGTTGACTGCGATCACCTTGGCTGTTTTATCATCGTACTCCAATTCATCGCCCGCATTGGTGATCGCGGTTTTACCGTCAGGTTTCAGGATGACCGCGCGGTTCCCGACGGTGCCGATGAGATAAAATGCGCCGGGCGACGAAGTCCCGGATGTAGCCGTAGCGGCCGTAGAGAGCGCTTCGGCAGCGACAGAAGGAATTCGCCCGGCAGCCGCCTTTGCGACCTCATTAGCGCCGGGCGGCGGGGGAATGCCGTCGTTTCTTGAGCGTTCGCCCGAGCTGCGGTTTTCGTGCCCCGTCTCCGAAGCTGCCATCGTCGAGCTACCGGCCACGCCCGTCTTCGTGGTGCCGCGGATGGGTATGACGGCAAACCCGAGACGACCGCTATGCCGGATGATGAGGTCGGTCGAGATCTGCCCGGGGGCTGAAGGTTTCCAAACCAGGGTCACAGGACACGATTCCCCGGGCTTCAACTCCATGTCGACCGCGCAACCCTGCTCAAGCCGCGTCAGACCGTTCGATGCTTCGATGACGTCGATCGCGTAAAGCGTAATTGGCTCTGCGCTGTCATTGACCATAAGCGCCGAACGCACGGTTTTGCCAAAACCGACATCGACATCGCCGAAATTAACCGGATTGGACTCCTTGGTGTTCAAGGCAAGACCCATATCTTTTTTCTCGCCGCTCAGTTGACCGGCTGTTTTACCTGTGAGTTTGGCCCGGGCGATGCGGCCAATGCCGTCATGCGTCATCAGAATCTCCGCGCTCCAGGCACCGGGGCTGGACGGCGTGACCGACACTTCAACGCTGCAACGGCTCCCCGGGGGTATAGAGACTTGCTTCGAGCAATCGTCGCTCGCAATTTCAGTCGCTACATTGCCGTCGCCATTTACGCTCATTTTATCGACTTTGACCGGCACGCCGCTTTGATTGACGAAAAATATGTCAAGACGGCGGGCTACACCGAGTACGGAATCGCCGATATCGATTTCACTTTTGGGTTCGACCTTTATGGCGTCTTCGCCGGCGCCGGCGCCGGCCGCCGATTGCGGATCGAGAAACGCAGCATCACGGGCGGCGGCTCTATCGGCAAAGGTCGAAAACAAAGTCAGCGCCACCAGAAGCAAGGCGCCGCCCGCCCGCCCCGGCAGGACTTTATGTTTCGTGCCTTGCCCGCCTGAGCCAGTCATGGCTTGGCCTCCTCGCTCGAGGTAACGCTCGTACCCGGCTGCAGAAGCTCGTCAAAAGCATGGGAAAACCCTCTTTGCATCAGACGGCGATCCACAGGCGCGCCATCCGCACTCGGAGCAATAGGGATCGGCCCGGTCGGCGCGGCATCGGCATCGCCTGCCATCAGTTCCGGCTTGACGGGCGCGGGCGGTGCCAGAGCGACGGGCATGGCGGCAGCCCCAGGCGGCAAGGGCGGCGCCGGCACGTCATGGGCGACCGGCATAGCCAATGTGCGGGATCCGTCCTTGTCGATCATCACGGCGTCAGGCAGCTGGCCGGAGGGCTTTTTGGCCGCCAATGATGCGCCTTTATCGGAGAAAAGTACGATCGATGGCCTGACGACAACGACAAGCTCATGATTTTCGAGCTGTTCATCCCCGTAGGTCGGAATACGGGTGTTGTCGATGAAGGGTATGCCCTGCCGCGTCCCATTGTCTTTCGAGGTTACGAGACCGGCCATCACAAGATTGTCGCCGGGGCGAACACGAATGGCCGTCGATATCTTCTCATCCGTTGTTTGCGGTAAATCGATGGTCTCGCCGCCGCTCGTGGTTGGGTTGAGACTGACGAGATTGGTCAGGGCCAGATTGAGGTTAGCGAAGACCACGCCGCTTTCGTAAGCGCCGCTAATATCAACGGTTAGACCTGTATCGATGCTGTCGGTATTGACGGTGTTGGTGCCTACGCCCGTCGTGGGAGGCGTGCCGGTGCCGCTCGTGTTGTTGCTGGCCACAAGCTGACCGATCTGTGAAATATAACGTTGCTTGCCGCCGACTTTGAGCGAGGCGCCCGAGCCAGAAATAAACGTCACCTGCGGATTGCTGATCGTTTGAACGCGTCCCTGGGTCGAGAGGAACGACAGTAGCGAGTTGGTATTGAGGCGGCCCGTGGTAATGGCTCCAAGGCTAACGCTGCCCGAGGTCAACGCGGCCGCCGCGGCCGGGGCGGCGCCGGAAGCGCCGGCGAAGGCGCTCGCGCTTGACAACGCAAGCTTGGCGAAGCCGGGACCGAGGTCGCTCACATTGATGGCGTTCCAATTAATGCCCTCGGAATTTTGCTGGTTGAGAGTCACTTCCCAGATATAGAGCTGCAAGACGACGAGTGGCCGCCCATTGCGCAGTTCCTCAAGGTATTTTTGGATGCGGTTCTGCGCATCAACGCTTGCTGTGTAAATGATATTGCCGCCCTGCTCATCCACCTGCACCTTTGAGCCCACGATCTGGGCAATCGTATCGGCCATGCTATTGCCGCTACCTCCGCCGGCGGAGGCCGACGCGCTCGTCACTTTGGCGATCGGCGGCAGGCCGACGATGAAGGTGTCACGGTCTTGCAGCGCGAGTGAGCCATGACGGAAGGCGCAAAAGACGCGGGCCGCGGAACAGATTTTTTCGACGACGAGCGGCAAGGGACCGCTAAGATTCATGACTGTGACGAGACGGTCGCCGAGCGCCGCGGCATCCCAGGACAAGGATACGTCCGTTCCGGCAAGTACAGCTTGCAGGGCGGTTGTCACGGGAGCGGCCTCGAAATTCGTCGTGGGCACGATAATATTGCCGGGCAAATCTTCAGTTTCGGAAAGCGGGCGTGCGTGTAAGGCGGAGCCTAGCTCCAGAGTCACGATGGGTGGATCATCGTCCCCGCGAACGGTCTCGTCCGCATTTGGTACTTCGCCCACTGTGGGCTTGCGGCCGGTCGTGGCGGTCGGATTTGGCAGGTCGGCGGCCGCGCAGGCGCCGAGCGTCAAAACCATGATCAGCAAGGCCGCTAGGCGCACCGCGTGCTTTTTGAGGCGACGACCCGTCAGAAATGGAATTGGGATTTCCGACTTCATATGAATGCCTGCCTTCTCATTTTTAACTGCCGACAACGCACCCGGGCTCCTCCAAGGTCTTCGCTCGATCGGCGGCTCTATCCACGGGGGACGAAACCGCGCACGCGCCCAACCGCCGCAAGCCTGTCGGCAAAGCTGGTCCGCCAATCCAATAGTAAACGGGGGCGAGGTTTATATTTCGTTAACCGAGTTTAACGAAGGCGAGGAAAACGAAAGACTTAGCCAACAATTTGGCTAGCTTGCCCTTAGAAAACAAAGACCTGTTCTCGGGCAAGCCTTCGGCGCGGTCTACCGGCCTCGGCGGGGGGCGCTAAAGAGCGCCCGACTTAGGGGTCCAGGCGTTGGAGGGCTCCTGAGGGGACGCTTCCGGCTCCACGCCTTCTTCGCCTTCCTGGAAGGAAAAGCGCTTCATTTCTTCCTCGATCAGCGCCGTGTATTCGGCGATCGGATCGTTCGCAGCCGATTCCTTGCGCTCGCCCCACGGTCCACGGGCGAACTTGCGCATGACGGTCCACAAATGGGCTGGGCCGACTCCAAAACCGGCTTGCCCGCCTGCGGTCTCGCCCGAGATCGCAGCAGCGTCAACGGTCGCCGGCGAAAGATCGGGGGTCGTGCTTGCGGACGGGCGTGCTGTTAACGCGGCTGGCTGGCCAGAGGAGTGGCTCGCCGAAGGTGCGGCGATGGCCGCTGCGGGCTTGCCCGGGTTCATGCGGCCGGTACCTGGATTGCCCGTATGCTCGATCACGGCCAAGCGCGGCAAGACATCATCGATATGCTGAGCGAGCGCTTGCAGAGCCTGGCGCTTCGGCATCGTGACCACGCGTGAGCCGTCGCCGGCGTCGTAATAGGCGGCATAATAGCTCGCTTGCCCATAAATGGACGCGACACGTCTGGCGAGCTCCGCTCCGAGCCAACCGATGCGCCCGACATAGGCTTGGTAAAGTGTCGCTCGGATACGCGGCCAAACGATGTCCTTGTCCTCGATTTCTGTTGCCGCGCGGATCCGCGCTAGGCAGACAGAGCGCGCTGCCATCAATTCGCCACGCAAGGCCGCGGCGATAGCCTGCATCTCTGAGCGCCGTTCGCGCATGCGCTGGAACATAAAAGCCGCAAATGTGCCGAATGCTGTCAGCAGCATCAGGATGCCTGTCACAAGTAACTGGTAGCGTGCGAGAAAACCGGGCTCACGCGACAACTCAGAATCATGGGACACGTCCACCATGGACGGCGCTAAAGCAGGCGCCTGAGACCAGGCCGGCTTAGCCTGTGGCTCGGCAACAACGGTCTTTGGCGGCTCGCTCTTGACAGCTGCCTGAAGCGGCTTCTCTTCAGCGAGCTTATGCGTCGTATCGGCATTTGGCAGGACTGCGGGGGCGGTCGGCGCCACAGGCGCCAACATCGGCGCTGGCATCGAGGCAGCCATCGGGACGGCAACCGACCACACACCCGTTCGCTGCGCCGCCGCGGCTTGCTCGGCGGCGAGATAACTTGCTGCGAGCTCGGTCGTAGCGACCGAGCCCCGCGCCACGACGGCAAGACCACGCCGCAAAAGCTCGAGCGCCAGGTCCACGTTGCCCGCGCTACGGCAGGTGGCGAGGAACCGTTCCTCGCGGTCGCGGTCGCGTATCGTGCAATTAACCGTCTGTCCGTTGGTCACTTCGTCGAGGGCCGCCCGTGCCTGCGGGCCAAAACTGGCCGAAAGCTGGGGGGGCACAACGCCGAACAGGCGCATATCAATATCGCCAATGCGCAGCTTCTCCCCATCGATAATGATCGCTTGGCCGGCGATTTCGCGCGAGGCGGGGAAGGCATGGCCGGCGCCGGCTATTGGCTCGCGATGAACGGGGGTCCTCGGCATCTTGTGCGGGACGGGGGCCTCCTGCGCCAGCGCGGCCGAGGTCAGCGCAAAAAACATGAGTGCCGATAAAGCGTATCTTTTCATTCGCCCACCTTACGATCAATAATTGTTTTATCGAAAACCCGAAGCCATAGCCATCGCGGTTTCGATCTCAGCGACGGCCTTGGCAACCGCCTGTCCTATCAAATCCATGCGCGCCACCTGCTCGATACGAGGCGATGCGGCGGCAAACTCTCGGCTGTCCAACATGTAGCGGAACAAGCCGCAGGCCTGCGCAAGGGTCGTTAACATGATATCATGAGGCAAGGGAAGGGTGTCAGCTAAAATTACATGCCGAAAGCGCCTTCTGACCTCTAAAACCTCGTTTTGATGCAGAATCGGGTAATTTTCGGCCATAAAGACCCACAAGACCCGCTTGGCTTCGCGCTTCAAAATACCGCGTTTTTCGAGCCGCCTCAGGGCGTTTTCGCGCAAGCTCTCGCCGTCTTCGGCGATGCGGCGCAGCCAATGCGAAATCGGCAGCGGGTCCATGACTGGGGCCAGACCTATGATCTGCATGACGGGGTCGAGAAGGTCATCGAGCGTGGGCGACGGGTCGGCAACAAACAAGTGGCGCAGATCGTTATCGAGGTGATTGCGGAGCGTAAGGTCCATCAAGACAGCCCCCGCGGCCGCGCAGTCGAACGTGCTGCGGGGCAAGGGGTAGAACTGCTCGGCCCTATCGTCATGCGCGAGCAACAGAAACTCTTCTAGAACCGTCAAGGGCGGGAGCGTCAGGGGATTCATCAAACAGGGATTTCTTCGGATCCGAAAGCCTAGGCAGCCAGCGTTGCAATGGCCTCGTCCCGGGTTTCATACATTGAAACGACACGATCATAACCGCAAGCCGCAAGCATCGCCTTGACCTGCGGCTGCAACCCACAGACGGCAAAATGACCCTCGACGGCCTGCATGGCGCGGGCCATCACCAAAATGGCCCTCATGCCGGCACCGGTAATATAATTGAGGCGCGTGCAGTCAAGGATCATCTCGCGTGCGCCACTCTGTATGCACAGCAGAACGTCCTCCTCAACCTGGAGGGCTGTCGTGCTATCGAGATAACCTGAAACTTCCATAATGTCAGGTTCGGGAAGCGACGGGGATAGGGGGTTCAGCGCCTGCATTTTTTCTCCGCCAGTATTGACCGGACAGGACGCGAGGATTACATACTTTTTCACATAAGCAAGCAATATAAGAATTACTTGCATCACCCTTTCCGGCGTTCGATGATCAAAGGGTTGATATCGAAGAATTATTGCGCCTGCCCGTTCTGAAAGCTGATGAGGCACCCATGGAAAAAACTCCAGTTACCGTACTAACCGGCTATCTTGGTGCCGGCAAGACGACCCTTCTGAATCGCATTCTGTCCGAGCCGCACGGCAAAAAATACGCCGTCATCATCAACGAGTTCGGCGAAACAGGTATTGATAACGACCTCGTCGTCGGCGCGGACGAAGAAATCTTTGAGATGAATAACGGGTGCATTTGCTGCACCGTACGCGGCGACCTTATCCGCATCATCGGCGGTCTCATGAAGCGCGTGCGAGATTTTGACGGCATTCTGATTGAAACGACTGGCTTGGCGGATCCGGGCCCCGTCGCCCAGACGTTTTTTGCCGATCCGGACGTTGCGGCCAGGGCCAAGCTCGACAGCATTATCACGGTCGTCGACGCCAAGCATTTGCCGCAACGGCTGATGGATTCGGCGGAAGCTCAAGAGCAGATCGCCTTTGCGGACGTCATTATCCTCAACAAAATCGATTTGGTCAGCGAGGTTGAGTTGAAAAACGTCGAGCAGGCCATCCGCTCGATCAACGCGTTCGCCCGCCTAGTGCATGCACGGATGTGCAACGTCCCGCTCGAGACCGTGCTCGCCCTCGGCAGCTTTGATCTTGATCGCATTTTGAAGCTGGAGCCCGATTTTATGGCCGGATGGGGACCGCAGGGCGCCGAAGCTCAGGACTTTGGAAGCGCCGCAGGCGACCATCAGCCGTCTCAAGATCATGTGCATGATCACACGCATGACAGCGCCATTGGCAGCGTTTCGCTCAGCGCCTCAAGGCCCCTCGATTCGGCAAAATTCGATGACTGGATCGGCGGATTGCGCGCCACGAAGGGTCAGGATCTTCTGCGCTATAAGGGTATTCTCGACATTGCCGGCAACGGTAATCGCCTCGTCGTCCAGGGCGTGCATATGATGATGGACGGGCACAACACGACGCCGTGGGCGAACAACGAGGCCCGCCGGAGTCGCCTCGTCTTCATCGGCCGCAATCTCGATGCGAAAGCCCTTCGGGAAGGCTTCGACGCCTGCATAGCGGCGTAACGCTGCCTTCGGATCAAGCCTTGTTGGCCTTACGCTTTGCGTCCCGCCGCATAATGAACCATTGCTGCAGCGACGACAAAAGATTGCTCCAGGTCCAATAGATCACGAGCCCTGCCGGCATACGGGCCAGCAGATAGGTGAAGAAGATTGGCATGAACATGAACATGCGCGCCTGACTCTTGTCCGGCGGTTGCGGGGAGAGTCGCTGTTGCAAGAACATGCTGCAGCCCATCAGCAGAGGCCATACGCCTATCTGCAACGCCGTCGGCGGCGTCCAATCAATGGCGCCGAAAAGCGTTAAAACCGATGTGGGATCCGGCACCGAAAGATCCTTGATCCAGCCATAGAAGGGCGCCTGGCGCATTTCAATACCGACATAGATGACCTTATAGAGCGCAAAGAAGATCGGGATCTGAATGAGGGTCGGCATGCAACCGGAGAGCGGGTTGACGCCTTCGCGCTTGTAGAGCTCCATCATCTCGGCGCTTTGCTTGACCTTATCATCCTTGTACCGCTCTTGCAGCCGCTTCATCTCGGGCTGCAAATCCTTCATGCGCGACATCGAATGATTGGATTTGAGAGACAACGGAAGCGTGACGACTTTCAGAAGCACAGTGAAAAGCAGCAGCGCAAGGCCGTAGCTACCGAGAGCACTACTCAGGAAATTGAGCAGATGAAGAAACGGAATTGTCAAAAACCAGAACCAGCCGTAATCGATCGCGCGATCGAATAACGGAATGTTGTACTGGTCCTTGTAACGTTCAAGGAGCTTCTGCCGCTTAGCGCCAGCGAAGAACATGACCTTGTGATCGGCGCTGGCCCCCGCCGCCAGCGTAACCGGCGTTCCGCGGAAATCGGTCTGGAAATAGCCGAGATCCGGGTTGGTTTGCCCTTCAAGGTTATAAGTAAAGCCAACCGTAAGCTTTTCGTCGGCTGGGGGCACCATCGCCACGAGCCAGTATTTGTCGGTAATGCCGAGCCAGCCACCCTGGCTCTCCTCGGCTTTCTTGCCGTCGCTCATCATGGTTTTGTATTTGTGCTCTTCGAGCGTGCCGTTGACGACGCCAAGTGCGCCCTCGTGCAGAATGTAGCTGGAACGCGTGGCCGGGTTGCCCTGCCGCGCGATCAGACCGAAGGGGTAGAGCGTGACGGGCGCCGCGTTTGTATTTTGCACGTGATCGGTCAGCGTGAACATGAACTCGTCATCGACGGTGATGATACGCTCGAATTTCAGACCCTGACCGTTGTCCCAAGTCAATTTCAGCGGATGGTCAGGCGTCAATTCCTTGCCGTCAGCTTTCCACTCGGTCTGCGCCGTCGGTACGGCCGTCTTGTCGTTGTCAGCAAGCCAGCTGACGTCAGCATAATAGGCCAAATTGGGGATGTCCGATCCCGCCGGAGAAAGCAAAGTTACGGCTGGTGCGCCCGGATCGACGGTCTCCCGGAAATTCGTTAGCGATAAATCATCGAGGCGCGCGCCCTTCAGATCAACCGATCCGCTGAGTTGTGGCGTGATGATGGGCAGGCGCGGCGATTCTTTGAGCACCACGTTATGATCGCGCAGGACGGAGGTGGGTTCGGCCGTCACCACGGGCTTGACTTGTTGCATCAGCTTTTCGGCGAGCACTTCCTGTTGCGCCTGCTCCTGCTGGGGCTTGACGTAAAAATACTGAAAGCCCATCAAAATCAATATCGACAGGGCGATGGCGGCGATGAGGTTGTTGTTATCCATAGTCCGAAAACGTTGAGGAAAGACAGGTTGGCAAGAGGCAAGCAAGTACCAGAAATACACCTCAAGTCAAAGCCGGTTTTCAAAAGGCGATCCGCCGCCGCGCTTCAGTCTTCGTTGCCCGGGACGGGATCGAAGCCGCTGCCGCCGAAGGGATGGCATCGACAAAAGCGACGAAAGCTCATCGACGCACCTTTAAATGGACCGTGGATACGGATCGCTTCATCGGCGTAAGAGGAGCAAGAGGGGAGGAACCGGCAGTGCCGTCCCAAGAAATAGGATAGGGTGTGACGATAAAAGACGATGAGGCCTCGCAACAAAAGGCCGATGATCTTTTTTATGCGATCAGGCTTTCGTTCCATGGGCGGAGCCGAGTTTCTTGATGGCTGTCACGAGGTCATGCTCAAGGGCAGCAAAGTCGCGCGTGGGTGTGGACGCGCGAGCGATCAGGACATAATCGCAGCCGGCCGTGGCATGCTTTGGTAGAAGATTTTCGGCGAGCACCCGCAAACGGCGGCGAGCACGGTTACGGACCACGGCGTTACCGATTTTACCGCTTGCTGTCAGGCCATAGCGGATCGGTCGCGTTTGGTCTTGAGTTTGGGTTTGGGCTTGAATTTGGTCTGGCGGCAAGGCCCGGCCTTCTTGCAGGATCAGCCCCGGAGTCACCCATTTGCGACCCTGCCCGGCAACGGCCAGAAATTCGGCCCTTTTGCGGAGGACAGAAAGGTTGGTCACGCCGTTAGACGCTTGCGCCCCTGCGCGCGGCGTCGCGCTATGACGCGGCGGCCCGTTTTCGTGGCCATGCGCGCACGGAAACCATGCCGGCGGGCGCGAACGATCTTGCTGGGCTGAAAAGTACGTTTCATAACTTAAACTCCGGTATGCCTGAAAACCGCGCGTTTTATAGGTGGTTAACCGGCGAGAGTCAAACAATGTTCGAACGTTTCGCCCTCTTGTGGCGGTCCGGGCGGCAAGGCTCTGTACAGCGCGCGACGAAATGCTTAACGTAGGGATATGAGAAACGCTCGATCTGCCCGCTTCCTAACCTCCCTTGTCCTGACGGCGTCCCTTCTGCTCTTACTGCCGGGCCCGCTTCAGGCCGAGCCGCTTAATCAAGACGGCAGCAATCAGGTGGCTGAGCCGGCAAACGCCAGCGAGCAGGAATTCACGACCGTTATCGAAGATTTGCCGCTTATGCCTGGCCTCACGACGGTCCAGGATGGGGACGTGTTGTTCGCCGTTCCCCATGAAGGCCGCATTGCTGAAACGGAGGCTTCAGGCCCCGTCGCGATTGATGATGTGTACAATTTCTACCGTCGCAGCCTGCCCCATCTGGGCTGGAAGGTGATCGACGGCCGCACCTATCAGCGCGAGAAAGAACGCCTCCTGATCGACGCCCGGTCTGACGGCAAGATAACCACCGTCCAGTTTTCGATTAAGCCGGCTTCTTAGAGCGGAGCTAACGTCGTCCGAGCGCCCGGCTTGATGTGCGCAGCGGGTTTCTCTGGATCGGGTTGCCCGGAAAGCGCGGCGAGTGCGGACTCTCTCGAATCCGTTACGCCCAAGACAGGGCTTAGTTTCGTAATATCGAGCATTCTCTTTACGTGCCCACCCGCGTGCACGGCCATGTGACCGTCATTCTTTTCTATAGCCGCAAAGCCCGACACCAGCGTTCCAATGATCGAAGAATCGATTTTGGTCGTTTCGGAAAGATCGATCAGAAGGCGCAAACCTTCGGTTTTGGCTAGAGTGTGAAGTTCTTTGTTCAATTCCGTCTCGCCCCTGTCGCCGCGATATAGAGCGCCCGAAAGCTTCAAGACTGTATGCCCAGCTTCGCGCATCGTTTCAATTTTACCTTTTTGCATATCTGACATGTAATCCCCTTTAATTTAGAAGTCGTTCAATGTCTTTGACGCTACGCCTGTTCTTTTACCAGCGGAAGTGAATTTTCGACGTTGTACAAATGTCACGCTCCTCTAACCAATTGTTAATATTTTAGGACTTTAGGGTTGATTCAATAGGAGGCAGAGATTAGTTTCCGGGTTAAGGTTAACCCCTCTTCTCGGGGTTGATCGTCTGCAACTTTCTTCTCGGCCGGGGTGGCCATTCTGACTGCCTCTATCTGCCAGAGGTTCACTAAAAAAAGGGGGTAACTCATGTTCAAGAAATTTCTCTGCCTGACGGCAGCCTTGCTTCTCGTCGCAGCCTGCGACACCACGAGCGATGGCAGCGACAGCAGCAGCACCACAGGGGCGAACAGTAAGTTCAGCTCGAACGGCGGCCCGGCCAAGCCCGGCACGCAAGAAGATCTGGTCGTCAATGTCGGCGATCGCGTTTTCTTTGACTACAACGAAAACGACCTGAAACCGGAAGCGCGCGCAACACTCGATCGTCAAGCGGCCTGGCTTAAGAAATACAGCTCGATTCGTGTAACGGTCGAAGGCCATTGTGACGAGCGCGGCACGCGCGAGTTCAACCTGGCGCTCGGCGAACGTCGCGCAACGGCTGTTAAGAACTACCTCGTCGCCGACGGCATTGGTGCGGATCGCGTCAAGACCATCAGCTACGGGAAGGAACGTCCCGCCGTATTGGGCAGCAACGAAGCCGCATGGGCGCAGAACCGCCGCGGTGTAACGGTTGTTACCCAGTAAGCAAGGGCTTACCCCCTAGAAAAGGCCGTGGCCGCAAGCCACGGCCTTTTTTCTTGCGGGCTTTCCTTTGCCATTTTTCACGCATAAGATCTGCGGCGCAACCGCCCTTCCCCGCTCTCCAACCTAGAGCTTCGCGATGAAATCGTTTCGTCTTCCTGCCCTTAGCGCCGCCGTTCTGTTCACTGTTCTGGCTACCCGACCCGTTTTCGCCGATCCGGACATGCCTGGCACGGGTGCGAATTACGAAACCCGCCTGTCAGGGCTTGAAGACGAAATGCGCGAAATGAACGGACGCCTGGAACGGGCCGAATTCGCGGCGCGGCGGCTCGAGCAGAATATCCAGCGTCTGCAAGTCGACATCGATTCCCGTTTGGCGCGGCTCGAGGGTGCTGCCCAGACGCAGCCGGCGCCCTCAATGCCTGTCCCGCAGCCGCAGCCAGCCCAGCCCCAATCCTACAATGAAGCACCGCCAAACATGGAGCCCGTCGGCACGCTCGGCGCTCTCAAGATGCAGAACGGGCGCATCACCGGCGGTGATGTCAATCCGCAAGCACCGCCCTTGCCGGAGACTCCGCCAGATTATGGCCTGACGCCCCAGGAACAATACGACGCGGCCTTCGCGCTGCTCCGGCAGGCGGATTATGACGGCGCGGAAAAGTCCTTCAAAAACTTTATTGAGAAAAATCCGAAGGACAAGCTGATTGAAAACGCCAAATACTGGTATGGCGAAACGCTCTATGTCCGCGGCAAGCTCAACGAAGCGGCCGTGGCTTTCGCCGACGCCTGGCAGCAAGACCCTCAAGGGGTCAAAGCGCCGGATAGCCTTTTGAAGTTGGGCATGTCCCTGGCGGCCATCAACAAGACTCCGGATGCCTGCACAGCACTTGGGGAGTTGAAGACTAAGTACCCGAACGCCTCTCCGACCATTCGTTCGCGCGCCAATGAGGAATGGTCCAAGATCAAGTGCGCTGCGCGTTGACGGAACAGGGCCGCGAAAAAGTCTTTTCATCGGATGACGCTCTCACGGCAGACGCATTCGCCGCTCTTATGGATGCGTTTGCACCGTTTCCTCCCGAGCGGCGGCTCGCCGTCGCCGTATCCGGCGGCCCTGACAGCATGGCACTCGCTTTTTGTCTGCGCCGGTGGACAGCGACCGCTACCACCCCTCTCGCCTTCATCGTCGATCACGCTTTAAGGCCCGGCTCTGCAGCGGAGGCAGAGACCACGCGGCAAAGGCTGCAAACGATCGGCATGAGGGCTGAAATCCTGCGTTGGGAACACGACCCCATCCTCACAAAGATCCATGTCGCTGCCCGCCAGGCCCGCTACGAATTGCTCGGGGACGCTTCTAGGCGCCACGGCATAACGGACCTGCTTTTGGCGCATCACGTGGAAGACCAGGCCGAGACGGTTCTCATGCGGCTCGCCAAGGGCAGCGGCGTGGATGGTCTGGCGGGGATGCGCGTTCAGACGCGGCGGGAAGGGATCAATCTGTTGCGGCCGCTTCTGAACGTCCCCAAAGCGCGCCTCATAGCCCTCTGCCGCGATGTGGCCTTAGAGTTCATTGATGACACGAGCAATCAGTCCGAGCAATTCGCGCGAGGCCGGCTGCGACGCCTGGCCCCGCTTCTGGCGGCCGAAGGATTGACGCCTGAAAGATTGGCTGATCTGGCAACGCGTGCGGGCCACGCAAGTGATGCTCTCGAGCACTACGCCGCTCAATTTTTAGCGGCCTCAAGCCGCAGGGGTATGACGGGTGCCCTCCGCATCGACCTCGAAGCCCTGCGCCGCGCGCCCCGGGAAATTGCAGGACGCGCACTCGACCTTTGCTTGCGGGCTGTTCATAGCGACACTTATGTCTCTGAATATGCTTCGTCGATGCGGCTTTTAGATGGGCTGCTGAC